>JAEZBK010000121.1 GCA_023427355.1 Pseudomonadota bacterium | reverse complement strand
GATCGAGGCCCAGACCTTGCCGGCCTTGTGCACGCCTTCGGCATCGGAGATCAAAAGCACCTTGCCGCCGCGCGCCATCACTTCCTGCATGTTGGAGATGGTCTTCTCGAAATGCTGGTCGTGCGGGGCGATGACGATGATCGGGACATTCTCGTCGATCAGGGCGATGGGGCCGTGCTTCATCTCGCCCGCGGCATAGCCTTCGGCGTGGATGTAGCTGATCTCCTTCAGCTTGAGCGCGCCTTCCAGCGCCAGCGGGTAGGACGGACCACGGCCCAGATAGAGCACGTCGCGGGCCTTGGCGACTTCCTCGGCCACCGCCTTGATCTGGGCTTCCTGCTTGAGGAGTTCGGCGATGTGGCGCGGGGTCTCCAGCAGGGAAGCGCAGAGGGTCTTTTCCTCTTCGGCGCTGAGGACGCCGCGCGCCACGCCCGCCGCGATGGCGAAGCTGGCCAGCGAGGCGAGCTGGCAGGTGAAGGCCTTGGTCGAGGCGACGCCGATCTCCGGGCCCGCATAGGTGGGCAGCATGATGTCGGATTCGCGTGCGATGGAGCTTTCGGGGACATTGACCACCGCGATGGTGGTCTGGCCCTTGGCCTTGGCGTCGCGCAGGGCGGCCAGCGTGTCGGCGGTTTCGCCCGACTGGGAGACGAACAGCGCCGCGCCCTTGTCCGGATAGACCGGGTCGCGGTAGCGCAGCTCGGACGCCACGTCTATTTCCACCGCCAGGCGGGCCAGCTTCTCGAACCAGTATTTGCCGACCATGCCGGCATAATAGGCGGTGCCGCAGGCGCTGATGGTCAGGCGCTGGGCGTTCGCCAGCGCCGGGCGCAGGCCGACATCGAGATGGCGCACATTGGGCCCGGCGGGATCGAGATAGTGCGCCAGGGTATGGCCGATCACCTCGGGCTGCTCATGGATTTCCTTGGCCATGAAATGGCTGTGGCCGGCCTTGTCCACGATGGCGGCGGAGGCGGAGGTGATGGTGACCTCGCGGTTGGCGGGGCGGCCGGCCCCGTCGAAGATGGCGACATCGGTGCCCTGGATCACCGCGACATCGCCTTCTTCCAGATAGGCGACGCGGTTGGTGAAGGGCGCAAGCGCGAAGGCGTCGGAGCCCAGATAGGTTTCGTTTTCACCCAGGCCCACGGCCAGGGGCGAGCCCTTGCGCGCGCCCACCAGCAGGCTTTCCTCGTCCTGGAAGATCATGGCGATGGAATAAGCGCCGGTCAGGCGGGCGACAGCCGTCTTCGCCGCTTCGGCAGGCGCCAATCCATCGTCGAGATACTGGCTGACCAGATGGGCGGCGACTTCGCTGTCGGTCTGGGATTCAAACGTGTGGCCCTTGGCTTCCAGTTCGGCCTTCAGCTCGCGGAAATTCTCGATGATGCCGTTATGGACGATGGCGACGCGCGCGGTGGCGTGGGGATGGGCATTGGCTTCGGTCGGGGCGCCATGGGTGGCCCAGCGCGTGTGGCCGATGCCGGTGCGGCCGGGCAGCGGATTGCCTTGCAGCACCGCATCCAGCTGCGAGAGCTTGCCGGGGGCGCGGCGGCGATCAATCCGGCCGTCCACCAGCGTGGCGACGCCCGCGGAGTCGTAGCCGCGATATTCCAGGCGGCGCAGCGCCTCGACCAGGATGGGGGCCACTTCGCGCGTGCCCGCGATGCCGACAATGCCGCACATTATTTTTTATCCTTGGATTTGGAGGCGCGGAAGGCCGCAGCCCAGCCCCGCTTCTGGGTCTGTGGCGCGCGCACGATGGCCAGCGAATCCGGATCGACATTTTCGGTGATGACCGAACCGGCCGCCGTGATCGCGCCATCGCCCACCGTGACGGGCGCGACCAGCGACGTGTCGGAGCCGATGAAGGCCCCCGCGCCGATCACGGTGCGCGCCTTGGTGTAGCCGTCATAGTTGCAGGTGATGGTGCCCGCGCCGATATTGGCCCTTGCACCCACCGAGGCATCGCCCAGATAGGTGAGATGGTTGGCCTTGGCGCCCTTGCCGATGTCGGCGTTCTTCACCTCGACGAAATTGCCGATATGGGCGTCTTCGCCGATGCTGGCGCCCGGCCGCAGGCGCGCATAAGGCCCGATGATCGCGCCGGAGGAAACAGAAGCGCCTTCCAGATGGCTGAAGGCGCGGATGGTGGCGGCGGAGGCCACCGTCACGCCGGGACCGAAGACCACATAGGGCTCGATCATCGCATCGGGCGCAACCTGGGTGTCGTGGCTGAAATAGACCGTGTCGGGCGCGGTCATGCCGATGCCATCGGCCAGCAGGCGGGCGCGGATGCGCGCCTGGAACAGGCTTTCGGCGGACGCCAGTTCGGCGCGGCTGTTGACGCCGGTGACGGAGGCTTCGTCGGTCTGGGCGATGGCGCAGCGCACGCCATCGGCGCGGGCCAGCACCGGAATGTCGGTGAGATAATATTCGCCCTGGGCATTGTTGTTCTTCAGCGCGCCGGTCCAGCCGAAGAAGGCGCGGGCCTCCACGGCATAGAGGCCGGCATTGCACAGCGTGACCTGGCGTTCGGCGTCGGAGGCGTCCTTGAACTCGACGATGCGGTCGAGAAAGCCGTCGGGCGCGGCGATGACACGGCCATAGGCGCCGGGATGGGCGGCTTCGAAGGCGGCCAGCGCGATGCCGGCACGCTCCTTGGCCGCCAGCACCGCGGTGATGGTGGCGGGCGTGATGAGGGGCGTGTCTCCACTGGCGATCACGACGGTGCCGTCGAAATCGCCCAGCACCTCCTTGGCCGAGGCGGCGGCATGGCCGGTGCCGAGCTGTTCGTGCTGGATCGCCGTCTCGCAGCCCTGGGCGGCGGCGAAGGCGCGCACCTGTTCGCCTGCGGCGCTGGTGACGACCACGATGCGGCCGATGCCCGCCCCGCGCAGCGCGGCGATGACATGGCCCAGCATCGCAAGGCCCGCCACCTTGTGCAGGACCTTGGGCAGGGCGGATTTCATGCGGGTGCCCTGCCCTGCGGCAAGGATGATGGCGGCCTTCGACATGGCGGTTTCGGTAAGGGTCCGTCGGAGAAAGGGGAAATGACGATTTGCGTATATATATTGCCCCGATTCTCCCAGAGTTTTCTTGAGCCCATGCCCGCACCCGCCCTGATTTTCGACCTGGATGGTACCCTTGTGGACACGGCCCCGGACCTTCTGGGGGCCACCAATGCGGTCATGGCCCATCGCGGCCTGCCGGGGATTGCCCCGGACATGCTGCGGCACCTGGTGGGCCATGGCGCGCGGGCGCTGATCGAGCGGGCGATGGAGACGGCGGGCGCGGCGGTGACGGCGCAGGAACTGCCGGCGCTGCTGGAGGTCTTCCTGGCGCATTATCGCGAGCATATCGCCGATGGCAGCGTGGTCTTCCCCGGCGTGCACGAGACGCTGGCGGACCTGAAGGCGCAGGGCGCGCGCCTGGCGGTGCTGACCAACAAGCCGCAGGAACTGACCGACCGCCTGCTGCCCGTGATCGGGCTGGACCCGTATTTCGCGGAGGTCTATGGCGCGGGCCGCATGGATTATGTGAAGCCCGATGCGCGCATCTTCCATGACGTGGTGCGCGATGTGGGCGGATCAGAGGGTGGCACCGTCATGATCGGGGATTCCATCACCGACCTGAAGACGGCGCAGGCCGCAGGCGCGCCGTGCATCCTGTTCTCCTACGGTTACACCCCGGTGCCCGCGCGCGAACTGGGCGCGGACATGGTGCTGGATGATTTCCGCGAACTGCCCGGCGCGCTGAAGGCGCTGGGGATTTTATAGTTCCCAGACCGGCCCGGCGGGCGCGGGCCTGGCCGTCCAGATCATGGCGCTGGATTTCACCAGCCGGTTGACGCGTTCCAGCAGGCGGTCGGGGTGGAAGGGCTTGACCATATAGTCGTTGGCGCCCGCCTCCATCGCGGTCATCACGGTCTGAGAATCGCGTTCGCCGGACAGCATCATCACCGGCAGCCTGCTGGTCACGGGATCGTTCTTGAGCGTGTCGAGCGCCTGCAGACCGCAGCCGGGCATGCGCACATCGAGAATGGCGGCGATCGGTTCGGCGCGGTGAATCAGGTCCACCGCCTCCGGCCCGCTGGAGGCTGACAGAACGTCAAACCGCGCCAGGCCCAGGCGCAGGGACACCAGGCTGATGATGGTGGGATCGTCGTCGGCGATAACGATGCGGCGCTTCATGCGTAATGGTCCGTTAACAATGGGGCGCAGATTGCCGCATGGGCGTTAATTTTCTGCCCAGCCCGCCGCGCGCGACCTTGTGTTTTTCCGGCGGATGCCCTGAATGTCGCCGCCAGCAAGTTCGGGGATGATTGCACGCATGGTTGACGTGACCGGACCCGCCGCCGCCATGCGCCGCCTGAAGCTGGCGCTGGTCAGCGGACTGGTTTTCTTCCTGCTGGGTTGGGGCGGCATCGCGGTCTGGGGCGGCAACGCCCATTCCTCGTCGCCCATCTGGCCCGCCACGGCCTTCGGTCTTTGCATCATCCTGCGCCTGTCGCGCGGCCGGGCCGACGACATCGCCATGCTGGCGGCGATGCTGCCGGCGGGGCTGCTGGCCAACGGGCTGGGCGGCGCAAGCTGGCCGCTGACCACGGGGTTCAGCGTCATCAACCTGCTGGACATGATGGGCGGGCTTTACGCCATCCGCCGCTTCGCCCCGGCGCGCGTGACCACCAGCCGGTCGCTGGCGCGGTTCGCGGTGGCCGCGGCGATCAGCCCGGCGCTGTTCGGGGCGTTGTTCGCATGCCTGCTGGTGTTCGCGATGGGCGGCGACGGCTGGATGGCCGGACTGCAATGGTTCCTGGCCAACTTCCTGGGCGTGTGCATCCTCTTCCCGCTGGGCATGAGCGTGTCGCTGCGCCAGCTCGCCAAGCTGAAGCTGAAGAACCGCTTCACCGAGGCCGCCCTGGTCTTTTCCTGTGTCGGCGCCGCAGCGGTGCTGGCCTTCGCGATCTCGCCCCTGCCGTTGCAGTTCCTGGTGATGGCGACCGCCCTGATGGCGGGCATCCGCTTCCGGCTGATGGGCGCGGGCGCGAGCCTGATCATCATCAGCGCCGTGGCGCTGACGGTTCCTGCGCCCATTGGCATCAATGCGGTGCTGCATGTGGAATGGCTGCAACTGTTCCTGGCGCTGTGCAGCATCGTTTCGATGCGCGCGGCGCTGTTGATGAACCAGCGCGACATGCACATCGCCATCATCGAGCGCCGCCGCCGCCGCGCGGTGCGCGCCAGCCGCTTCAAGAGCCAGTTGCTGGCCCATGTGAGCCATGAGGTGCGCTCGCCCCTGTCGGCGGTGATCGGATTTTCCGGCATGCTGGAGACCGGCGCGCTGGCGGCCGATCGCGCGCCGGAGTTCGCCAGCATCATCGTGCACAATGGCGAGCTGCTGCAGCGCCTGCATGACGACCTGCTGGACCTGAGCCGCGCCGAGGCGGGGGCGCTGTCCATCACGGCCGAGCGGGTGAATGTGTCGGAATCGGTCTTCACCTGCGTGGGCGGCATCCGGCTGGACACCGCGCTGGGCGGCAAGCATGTGGTGGTGGACCCGATCGGCGACGAGCTGGCGGTGATCGCCGATCCGCTGCGGCTGGCGCAGATCATCAACAACCTGATCGCCAACGCCTACAAGTATGGCGACAATTTCTCGCCCATCCGGGTGAGCGCCATGGCGACGAAAGACGGTTTCGGCCGCATCGAGATCGTCAATGCCGGACCGGGCATCCCGCCCTCCGAACGCGACAACATCTTCCGCCCCTTCAGCCGGGCGCAGGGTGTGGGACGCTCGGTTCCCGGCGCGGGGCTGGGCCTGTCCATCGCCAAGCGGCTGGTGGAAATGCAGGGCGGGCGCATCGATTTCGAGAGCCAGCCGGGGCGGCAGACACGGTTCTGGGTGGATTTGCCGCTTGCAGGCAACCGGGCGGCTTGACGGGGCGCGGGCGGGGACTTTATAGCCTCGCCTCCCCTTCGGGGGGCGCGTAGCTCAGCGGGAGAGAACTCCCTTCACACGGGAGGGGTCACA
>JAEZBK010000066.1 GCA_023427355.1 Pseudomonadota bacterium | reverse complement strand
CCAATATCCCGGTCGTGGCCGACATCCACTTCCACTACAAGCGCGCCATCGAGGCCGCCAAGAACGGCGCGGCCTGCCTGCGCATCAATCCGGGCAATATCGGCAGCGCCGCCCGCGTGCGCGAAGTGGTGCAGGCGGCCAAGGACCATGGCTGCTCCATGCGCATCGGCGTCAATGCCGGCTCGCTGGAATCCGACCTGCTGGAAAAATATGGCGAGCCATGTCCCGAAGCGATGGTCGAAAGCGCGCTGAACCACGCGAAAATTCTCGATGACCTCGACTTCCGCGAATACAAGATTTCCTGCAAGGCGTCCGACCCCTTCCTGGCCGTCGCCGCCTACCAGGCGCTGAGCGAGGCCGTGGATTGCCCGCTGCATGTCGGTGTCACCGAGGCGGGCGGGCTGATTTCCGGCACCGTCAAGTCGTCCATCGGCATGGGCATGCTGTTGTGGAGCGGCATTGGCGACACGATCCGCGTCTCGCTTTCCGCCGATCCGGTGGAAGAGGTGCGCGTGGGCTTCGACATCCTCAAGTCGCTCAACCTGCGCCATCGCGGCGTCAATATCGTGTCCTGCCCGTCCTGCGCGCGACAGGGTTTCAACGTCATCGAAACCGTCAAGACGCTGGAAGAGCGCCTCAAGCACATCGCCACGCCGATGTCGCTCTCGATCATCGGCTGCGTCGTCAATGGTCCGGGCGAAGCGCGCGAGACCGACATGGGCTTTACCGGCGGCGGCGCGGGCAAGGGCCATGGGCAGATCTATCTCAATGGCGAGCCCAAATACCGGATCGAGAACGAGGATCTGGTCGAGCACATCGTCAAGCTGTGCGAGGACAAGGCAGCCCAGATCGAAGCCCAGCGCAACGGCCAGCCCCTCGAAGCGGCGCAGTAGCTATTCACATCGCATGGGGCGGTCGCGAATGGTCGCGGCCGCCTTTTTGCTTGGACGTTCCGCAACATGATCCCCGCCGCAAAACTCGAACGCCTGGTGGACCGCTTTGAAGCCCTGGAGGCGCAGATGGCCTCCGGCGCGTCCGGCGACGCCTTCGTCAAGCTGTCCCGCGAACATGCCGAACTGGCGCCGGTGATCGAAACCGCGCGTGCATGGCGGCAGGCCCAATCCGACCTGGCGGGGGCCGAGGCGCTGATCAACGATCCCGCCAACGACAGCGAGATGCGCGCGATGGCCGAGGAAGAGCGCGCCGAACTGCGCCAGCGCATCGAAAAGCTGGATCACGAACTGCGCATCGCGTTGCTGCCCAGGGACGCCGCCGATGATTCCTCCGCCATCGTCGAAATCCGCGCCGGCACCGGCGGCGACGAAGCGGCCCTGTTCGCGGCCGACCTGCTGGAAATGTACCAGCGTTACTGCAATTTGCAGGGCTGGCGCACCGAGGTGATGGACCGTACCGAAAGCGACCTGGGCGGCATCAAGGACGCGACGCTGGAAGTAAACGGCCGCGGCGCCTTCGCCCGGCTCAAGTTTGAATCCGGCGTGCATCGCGTGCAGCGCGTGCCCGCCACCGAGAACCAGGGCCGCATCCACACATCCGCAGCCACGGTCGCAGTGCTGCCGGAAGCCGAGGATGTGGATATCCAGATCAACGACAAGGATCTGCGCATCGACGTCTATCGCGCGCAGGGCGCGGGCGGCCAGCACGTCAACAAGACCGAAAGCGCCGTGCGGATCACGCATCTGCCCACCGGCATCGCCGTGGCGCAGCAGACCGAGAAATCGCAGCACAAGAACAAGGCGCATGCGATGAAGCTGCTCAAGGCCAAGCTCTACGACATGGAACGCCAGAAGGTGGACAGCGCCCGCGCCGCCGAGCGCAAGAGCATGGTGGGGTCGGGCGATCGGTCCGAACGCATCCGCACCTACAATTTTCCGCAGGGCCGCGTCACCGATCATCGCATCAACCTGACGCTTTACAATCTGGCGCGCATCATCACCGGCGACGAACTGTCCCAGATCGTGGATGCGCTGGTCGCGCAGGACCAGGCGGACCGCCTGGCCGAGATCGAGGCCTTGGGATGAACGACCTGGCGCTGGATGCTGCACGGCGTCTCGCCGCTGCCGGCATGGACAGCGCGCGTCTGGACGCGCGTCTGCTCTATGAGCATGCGAAAGGTGATGTGGCGGCTTTCGAGGCTGCCATCAATCGCCGCCTCGATCGCGAATCCGTCGCCGCCATCATCGGCCGCAAGGAGTTCTGGTCGCTCGACCTGGAGGTGGGTCCCGGCGTGCTGATCCCCCGCCCTGACACCGAAACCCTGATCGAGGAGGCCATCCGCCTGGTCCCTGATCGCCGCGCGCCGTTGCGCATTGCCGACCTGGGCACCGGCTCGGGAGCGATCCTGCTGGCAGCGCTGGCCGAATTTCCCAATGCCACCGGCATCGGCTTCGAATCCGCATCCGCCGCCTATGCCTATGCCAGCCGTAACGCCGCCCGCCATGCACGCTCCCGTGCGCAGATCCGGCTGGCCGACTGGGAGATGGCGGCGGCGGAAGCCCCGTTCGACCTGGTCTTTTCCAACCCGCCCTACATTCCCGCCGCCGACATCGCCGCGCTCCAGCCAGAAGTGCGGGAGCATGAGCCGCTCTCCGCCTTGGACGGCGGGCCGGATGGGCTTGCGGCCTACCGGGCATTGTCAGGGCTCCTGCCGGGTCTCCTGGCGCCGGGGGGCTACGCCTTGCTGGAAATCGGGGAGGGGCAGGCCCCGGCCATGGAAACCCTGTTCCCAGGTCTTGAATTGGTACGGATCGGCGCCGATTTGGCCGGAATACCACGCTGTGTGGCGC
>JAEZBK010000011.1 GCA_023427355.1 Pseudomonadota bacterium | reverse complement strand
CCCAATGGCGACGTGCTGGTGGCCGAAGCCGACGCCCCGCCCGACCGGCCTGGCAACAGCAGCGGCATCCGCCGTTTCTTTCAGGGTCTGGTGATGCGCATGGCCGGATCGGGCGCCCAGCCGAGCGCCAACCGCATCTCGCTGCTGCGCGACACCGATGGCGATGGCGTATCCGACATGCGCGCAACATTCCTGGCCGGACTGTATTCGCCCTTCGGGATGGCGCTGGTGGGCAACACGCTCTATGTCGCCAACAGCAATGCGCTGATGGCCTTCGATTATGAAGATGGCGCGACGCAGGCGAAAGGACCGGGGCGCAAGGTGCTGGACCTGCCCGCCGGCACGATCAACCGCCACTGGACCAAGAATGTCATCCCCAGCCCCGACGGCAGCAGGCTGTATGTGACGGTGGGCTCCAACAGCAATATCGCCGAATTCGGCATGGACAATGAACAGGGCCGCGCAGCCATCTGGGAAGTGGATCCGGCCACGGGGCAGCATCGCATCTTCGCGTCGGGCCTGCGCAATCCCAATGGCTTGGGCTGGTCGCCCGGCGGCGTCATGTGGACCGCCGTGAACGTACGCGATGAGATCGGCGGCGACCTGGTGCCCGATTACATGACGTCTGTGCGTGATGGCGGTTTCTATGGCTGGCCTTACAGTTATTTCGGCCAAGTCGTGGATGCGCGCGTGCAGCCGCAGGCGCCCGAACAGGTGGCGCGCGCGCTCAAGCCGGATTATGCGCTGGGTTCGCACACCGCCTCGCTGGGGCTGGCCTTTGCCGGAACCAACAGCCTGGGCGCTGGCTTCGAATCCGGCGTGTTCATCGGCCAGCATGGCTCTTGGAACAGAAGTCCGCGCGCCGGCTATCGGGTGATCTTCGTCCCCTTCGCGGGCGAGACACCATCGGGCATGCCGCGCGAGGTGCTTACAGGCTTTCTCAATGCCGATGGCGAGGCGCGCGGGCGCCCCGTGGGCGTGGCTCTGGACGGACGCGGCGCGCTTCTGGTGGCGGACGATGTCGGCAATGCCATCTGGCGGGTGACGCGCTAGACACGCCTGTTTGCACGCGCTCCTCGATCAATTCGCCAGCAACCTCCTAGTCTTGGCTGCAAAAGGGCGCGGGTGCATATCCACTGCGCCGGCAAGCGCGCACGCGGTAAACTGCTGTCCATGAAGGATTTGCGCGTCACCCGCTGCAACGCAGCCGGTAAAAATGGTGCCCAGAAGAGGACTCGAACCTCCACGCCTCGCAGCGCTAGTACCTGAAACTAGTGCGTCTACCAATTCCGCCATCTGGGCACGGGGCTGGCCTTGCGAGCCAACCGGTAGGGGGCGGTGTTTAGGGGCCGTGCCGTCCCAAGTCAATCGCCGCTTTTTCCGGGTCTGGCCAGGGGTTGACGCCCCCCTGCCCGCCCCCTTTCAGCCGATGCCCCCGCTGGCCTAAAATCCCGCCATGACGCCTGTTTCGCCCGCGCCGCCGCCCATGGCCATCTCCCCGCTCGCCTCCGTGTTCGCGCGCCAGCGCTATGTCGTGGTTCCCGGGATGATCGCGCCGCAGGACGCTGCGTCGCTCAGCGATCATATGGACCGGCAGAACCGCCAGGGTCTGCTCAGCCTGGCGGACGAGCATGTTCCCCAGACCCCCTGCACCTATGCCGACATCGAGATGGAGCGCCTGCTGGGGCGACTGGGCCCCAAGCTGGAATTCCTGACCGGCCTGCGCCTCCTGCCCACCTATTCCTTCGCCCGCATCTACAAGCAGGGCGATGTTCTGACGGCGCATCGTGACCGCGAGGCCTGCGAGATCAGCATCAGCCTCAACCTGGGCCAGGAGCCGGATGCGCCCTGGCCGCTATGGCTGCGCACCCATGAGGGCCAGGACGTGCCGGTGATGCTTCGTCCCGGCGACGGCCTGATCTATCGCGGCATCGAACTGGCGCACTGGCGCGAGGCCTATCCTGGCCGAAAGCTGGCCCAGGTTTTCCTCCATTATGTGGACCGCAACGGCCCCCATGCCGGGCAGATATTCGACCGGCGCGCGGGGCTGGGCCTGCCCGCCGTGGCGGGCTAGGCTGACACCATGAGCACCCATGCCGCCGTCCGCCATGACCCGGTCATCGCCGAGGCCTTCCAGCGCCAGGGCTTCGTCGTCATTACGCCGCTGGCGCCACCCACCCAGACGGCAATGGCGCGCGATCACCTGCTGGGCCGCCTGAAGGCCGGAAGCCTGACCATCGACTCCACGCTGGGCAGCAATATTCCCGCCATCTATGGCGATCCCGTGCTGGACGGGCTGATGGAGACGCTGCTGCCGCGGGTGGAATATTGCACCGGGCTTTCGCTCTTCCCCACCTATTCCTATGCCCGCGTCTATCACAGGGGCGACGAGTTGCGTCCGCATCGCGACCGCCGGGCCTGCGAGATCAGCGTCAGCCTCAACCTGGGCCAGGCCCCTGCCACGCCCTGGCCACTCTGCATCCGGAGCCGCGAAAAGGTGGACACCGCTGCCCTGCTCAATCCCGGCGACGCGCTGATCTATCACGGCATCGAACTCACCCATTGGCGCAAGCCCTATGAAGGCGACGAGATCGCCCAGGTCTTCATGCATTACGTCAACCAGCAGGGCCCCAATGCGGGTGAACGATTCGACCGGCGCGCGGCGCTGGGCATGCCCATGGCGCGCTGACGCGGCGATTTGGCGGTTTTCCGGCCCTGGCGCCGGTTCTATAGAGGCTCACTTCTTTTTTCCGGATTCGACGCGATGAACAGCAGACTGGTCACGATCTTCGGCGGCACGGGATTTTTGGGCCGCCATACGGTGCGGGCGCTGGCCCGGGCCGGCTGGCGCATCAAGGTGGCCGCGCGTCACCCCGCCCGGGGCTTTTTCCTGCGCCCCCTGGGCCAGGTGGGCCAGATCGATCTGGTCAAATGCGACATCGCCGACAAGGACCAGGTGGCCGCGGCGCTGGCCGGTTCGGATGCGGTGATCAATCTCTGCGGCATCCTGTTTCAGAGCGGCCAGAGCTTCGAAGATGTGCAGGCCAATGGCGCTGGCCACATTGCAGAAGCTGCTGCAGCGGCGGGCGTATCTACGCTGGTGCATGTTTCGGCCATCGGGGCCGACAAGAACAGTGATGCGGTCTATGCCCAGACCAAGGCCGAGGGCGAAAAGCGGGTGCGCGAGGCTTTCCCGTCCGCGACCATCCTGCGCCCGTCCATCGTGTTCGGACCGGAGGATGATTTCTTCAACCGCTTCGCGAGCATGGCGCGCATGTCGCCGGTGATGCCATTGGTGGGCGGTGGCAAGACCCGCTTCCAGCCTGTTTTCGTCGGCGATGTCGCCGCCGCGATCGCCACCGTGCTGGAGAGTGGCGCGGCGCGTGGCAAGACCTATGAGCTGGGTGGCCCCACCACTTACAGTTTCAAGGAATTGCTGCAGTTCATTTTGGCGCAGACCGGGCGCAAGCGCCTTCTGGTGCCCCTGCCCTATGGGCTGGCGGCCTTCCAGGCCTTCTTCCTGCAGATCCTGCCCAAGCCACCGCTCACGCCGGACCAGGTGCGGCTTTTGCAGAGCGGCGCCAATGTCGTGGCCGCCGGTGCGCTGACCCTGGCCGATTTGGGCATCACGCCCAATTCCGTGGAAGCCGAAGTGCCCGCCTATCTGTGGCGGTACCGCGCCAAGGGCCAGTATGCCGACCAGATCAGCACCAGTTAGGTGATGCGAATCTCCGCCGGCTTGAGATAGCGACGGGCGTTCTTTGCCATGGCGGTATAGGCGCGCTCGATATTGCGGCAGTACCGCGCGGCATCAAACAGCGGCAGCGTGGCGCGGTTTGCAACAAGATGCTGGCGCAGCGCGCGCAGGCCTTTGGGGTCCCGGGCAAGCCCCAACGCCAGGTCGCGATAGGCCTCCAGCGAAGGCGCGACGAGTTGCGGCAAACCGCACGCCGTCAACAGACTGGCGGACACACGACCGGCGAAGGCCTTGCCTTCCATCGTGACGACCGGCACCCCCATCCATAGCGCATCGCTGGTGGTGGTGTGGCCGTTGCAGGGCGCGGTATCCAGCGCGATGTCGGCTGCACCAAGGCGCGCCAGATGTTCGTGCAGCCCCATCCTGGGCGCGAAGACCAGCCGCGCCGGGTCGAGCCCCTGGGTGGAGGCCGCTGCGCGCAGTTCCGCATCCGCTGTATCGCGCAGGAGCCACAGGATGCTGCCCGGCACCTGTGCGAGCAAATCCATCCAGACGCCGAAGATATCGCGCGTGATCTTCATGTGCTGGTTGAAACTGCAAAAGACCAACCCATGGTCGGGCAGTTGCACGGTGCTTCGCGGCGGCGGCGGCGGGGTGGGCCGCATCGGACTGTTGGGCTGATAGCTGTCCGGCAGGATGACCATCTTCTCGCTGTAATGCTGTTCCTGTCCTTCGGGCACCAGCACAGGGTCTGCGATGATGTAATCCATGAAATCCGCCGCCATGGTGCCGGGAAAACCGAGAAAGTTGACCTGCACCGGAGCGATACGCAGCTTGAACAGGCCCGGCCTGCCCGCACGCGCATGGCCGTTGAGATCGACCGCGATATCCACCTGCATCGCCCGCAGCGCATCCACGATCTGCCGGTCATGGCGACCGGCAGCATCCACGAAGCGGTCGAACTTCTGCATCAGCCAGCCTCGCATATAGCTGCCATCATCCACGCCCGTGGACACGCCAATGATCTCGAACTTTGCCCGGTCATGCCGGGCGATCAGGTCGCTGATGAGATTGGCCGTCGCATGGTTGCGGTAATCGGCAGAAACGTAGGCGATGCGGACCTTCCCCGACCGGGCGACGTAGGAAGGTGGCGGGGTGTCGGGAACGGCGCGCAGATAATCCTGCTGATAGTGCGCGCTGGCGGTGCGCAGAAGGGCCGGATCGTCAAAACTCATCAGCATCGCCTGTGGCTGGACGATGGCGTCTGCGCGGCGGATGGGGCCTTCGAGTTCAGCCTTCAGCTGCTCAAGCCTGTCCCAGTCGCACAGCGCCTGCGCAACCTCCAGCCGGACGCCGGCCAGATCCTTGCGGTGAGGCTCCAGCACTGCGAGCTGTTCCAGAAGCGCCGGGATGTCGCGATAGCGCCCGCGCAACTGCAACGATGCGATTTGCGAAACCAGCGCGTCGGCGGTAGCGGGTTTGGCCATGGGCGCCTCAGGCCACTGCGATCCAGGCAAACAGGGCCAGACCAGCGATGATGCGGTACCAGCCAAAGGGCGCCAGGCCATAGCGGGTAAGGAAGCCGATAAAGCCCTTTACCACCACCAGCGCCACCAGAAAGGCCGTGACGAAGGCGATGCCAATATCGGCCCAGGCCGCGGCGGCCAGCGCGTCGAAGTTCTTGTAGACGTCGAGCACGGTGGCGCCCAGCATGGTGGGAACCGCCAGATAGAAGGTGAAATGCGCCGCCGCCGCGCGGTCCACGCCCAGCAATTCACCGCCCAGGATGGTCGCGCCCGAGCGCGAGACGCCAGGAAAGATTGCCAGCACCTGGCACAAGCCGATCTGGAAGGCCTTGGACAAGGGCAACCGGTCGCCATCGGTGTGGCGCGGCGCGGGGCGGAAGCGCTCCAGCACCAGGATCAGCACACCACCGGCCGTCAGCGAGAAGGCGATCACCAAGGGCGCGATGTCACGGGAAAACAACACGTCCTTGATGAAGCTGTGCAGCGTCAACCCCGCCACGACCGACGGGATGAAGGCAACCAGGACCGTCAGCACGAAATGGCGCGAGTCGGCGGAGGTGGGCAGCGTCACCGTCACGTTCCAGAACTTGCGCCAGTAGACCGCCACCACCGCCAGGATGGCGCCGAACTGGATCACGATGGGCAGAACCTCCCCCGGCGGGTGATAGTTCAGCAGCATCTCGGTGATCAGAAGATGGCCTGTGGAGGAGACGGGGAGGAATTCGGTCAGCCCCTCGATGACACCCATGATGAAGGCATTGATGAAATCAGGCATGGCAGGGTCCGGGGATTCGCCGTTGGAGAGGTAACATTCCCGGCCGGGCGGGGCCATAACGCAGGCCGCAACTTTTGCTATGCTGTGCCCATGGGGAAACTGGGAATCAGGGCGCGCTGGTCGCGTTGGGGCTGGGTGAAGCGCATCCTGTTCCTGACATTCTTCTTCCTGGTTCCCGCGCCAATCCTGACGCTGCTGGTGTTCCGCTTCGTGCCTATTCCCGGCACGCCCGCCATGCTGTTCTCGCTGGCGGAAGGCCAGGGCGTGCATTACCGCTGGCGCGGCGATATCACGCCCCGCCTGGAACGGGCGGTCATCGCCGCCGAGGACCAGAATTTCTGCCGCCACTGGGGCTTCGACATCGACGCCATCAACAAGGCCATCGCGGAGAAACGCCGCAACCCGGACGAGCCCCTGCGGGGCGCCAGCACCATCAGCCAGCAGACCGCGCGCACCCTGTTCCTGGGCTATCGCGGCGGCTGGGTGCGCAAGGGGGTGGAAACCTACCTGACCGTGCTGCTGGAGGCGTTGTGGCCCAAGCAGCGCATCATGACCGCCTATCTCAACCTGGTGGACTGGGGCGACGGCATCTTCGGAGCCCAGGCGGCCGCGGAACATTATTTCGGCACCGATGCCAGCCGGCTGAGCGGGCTGCAGGCGGCGCGGCTGGCGGCGGTGCTGCCCAACCCGCACCGCTGGAGCGCCTCCCGGCCGGGGCCCTATGTCGCCCGGCGCACCGCCAGCATCCAGGGCCGCAGCGCCTGGGTGCAGCGGGACGGATTGAACTTTTGCCTTCAATAGGCGGGTCGCATACAAGTCGTCGCCATGCGCCGCCTGATCCACCTGATGCTTTCGCCCTCCTGCCGCCTCGCCCGCCTGGCGGTGGCGGAAAAGCGGGTCGCCTGCGATCCGGTCCAGGCCGAGGAAGCGCGCAATCCGATGCCGGTCTTCATAGACCTGGATGGCACGCACGCCGAGGGGCTGTGGGCGATCATCGACCATCTGGAGACCAACTATCCCGACCATCCGCTGGCGCCCGCCGATGACGGCGAGCGGCGCGAGACGCTGCGCTGGCTGGACTGGGCGATGGGCGCCTTCCACGAACAGGTGACGCAGCGCATCGCCTATGAGAAGGGCGGCCAGCGCTACACCGGCGCGCCGCATCGCCGCGCGCCCGACATGAACCTGATCCGCGCGGGGCGCGAGGAATTGAAGCTGGCCTTGTCGGCCATCGGCCGGGCGGCAGAGACCAATGGCAATCTTTCGGCGCGCGCGCCCAGCCTGGGCGATTTCGCCGTGGCGGCGCAACTGTCCGTGCTGGATTACCTGGGCGAAGTGCCGTGGAGCGATTACCCCGCCGCCGCCGAATGGTATGTGCGGATGAAGTCGCGCCCCAGCTTCCGCTCCATCCTGGGCGACCGGGTGCCGGGCCAGCCGCCAGCGTCGCATTACGCCGACCTGGACTTCTGACGCCGTCTATTTCAACGCATCGAGCGCCGCCGCCGCTTCGGCGCGGATGGCGGGCGAGCCGGATTTCTGCGCGGCGGTGAAATCGGTGCGCGCGCCCCCAAGATCGCCCAGGTCGCGGCGGAGCAACCCACGCTCCATCAGGATGGCGGCGGCGCCGGGTTGCGCCTTCAGCGCCGCATTCAGATCGGCGAGCGCGGGTTTGTATTGGCGCAGCGCGCGCTGGGCGCTGGCGCGCAGCAACAGCAGTTCGGGACTGCCCGGCCTCATGGACAGCGCGATGTTCAGATGCGTCACCGCCTCGCGCCAGTTGCGGATCATCGCCTCGGCCCGGGCCAGGTCCGCATAGATGTCGGCATCGCCCGCCGAAAGCGCCAGCGCGGACTTCAGGCTGGCCGCCGCTTTCGCGCCATTGCCGCCCAGGAGCCAGGCATTGCCCGCCTGGGCGAAAAGTTCGGCACGCATATGGGACGGCGTGGCGTTGGCGCGCGCCAGGCCATCGAGCCGCCCGGCGGCATCGCCATAGCGGCCCATCTGGATCTGCGCCATGGCGGCGCAATGATGGGCGGGGGTGCTGCCGCCGGACTTGATCCAGCTTTCGGCATCGGCCAGCGCGATGGCGCCGTTCTTTTCGGCATTTTCCAGGCAACGGCCATAGCGGGCGCTGTCCTGCGCCAGCGCAGGTTGCGCGGCGGCGAACATTACCAGAAGGAGAAGATGGCGGCGCATCATGGGAACCAGACTAACGTCGGCAACATGGAAATAGAATGGCCGGGCGGTTCACATCATGCGGGCATCTGTTAGGGTCCGGCCCTTCCCGGGGAGGATAGCATGAAACGGCTGACAACATGCGCCGCGCTGCTCATGGCCCTGCTGCTGGCGGTGACGTCCCTGCCCGCGCTGGCGCAGGAAGGCCCCCGCGCTGCGCCCACCGTGCGGATCGAAAGCGCGATGCTGCCGGTGCTGGACACAACGCCCTCGCTGGATGTGACGCGTGCGGTTGCGGAATATCTGGCGCGGGTGGGCGATGGGGCGCGGGAAAAGTCCGACGCCTATGAAGCGGGCAATCACTGGCTGGTGTTCGTCAACCTGATCTGGAGCCTCGCCATCGCCACGGGCCTGATGGCCCTGGGCCTGTCGGCGCGGCTGCGCGACTGGGCGGAGGAGCGCACGCGCTCGCGCGCTTATCAAGTGATGATCTATGGCGCGGTCTATGTCAGCCTTGTGATGCTGCTGACCCTGCCTTTGTCGCTGTATGAAGGCTATTTCCGCGAGCACGCCTATGGGCTTTCGCACCAGACGCTGGCGGGATGGCTGGGCGATTTCGCAATTCTCTGGGTCCTGCTGCTGGCCGTGACGCTGGTGTGCCTCCCGATCTTCTATGCGGTGATCCGCGCAGCGCGCGAAGGCTGGTGGCTGTGGGCCAGCGCGCTGGCGATCCTGTTCCTGGTGGTAAAACTGACCATATGGCCGGTATTCATCGCGCCGATGTTCAACGACCATGCGCCGCTGGCAGACGGGCCGCTTAAGGCCCGCATCGTGGCCCTGGCCGAGGCCAACCAGGTGCCCGCGGAGGATATTTTCGTTTCCGATGCCTCGCGGCGCACGACACGTCTGTCGGCGGATGTGTCGGGTTTCCTGGGCACCACCCGCATCACGCTGAACGACAACCTGCTGTCGCAGGGCACGCAAGACGAAGTGCTGGCGTCGCTGGGGCACGAGATCGCCCATTACGCGATGGACCACACCACCCGCACCGTGCTGTTGCAGGGTTTGCTGATCCAGCTGGGGTTCGGCTTCACCGCCTGGGGCTTCAACATCGCGGCGGATGTCTTTGGCGGTACCTGGCAGGTGCGGCGGGTGGAGGACGTGGCGGGCCTGCCGGCGCTGGTGGCGCTGCTGTCGCTGTTCGCGGTGCTGTCCATGCCGCTGTCGCTTGCCATCAGCCGCAGCGCCGAACGGCAGGCCGACCTGTACGGCTTCAACGCCGTGCGCAAGCCCGACGCCTTCGCCACCCTGATGCTGAAGACCGCCCCCTGGCGCAAGCTGGAGCCCGGGGCGGTGGAGGAAACGCTGTTCTTCGCCTATCCCGCCACGCGCGAGCGTATCGAGAGCGCCATGCGCTGGAAGTCGCAGCACATGGCCGATGCCGATATCCGCCAGATGGACGGGCCGGGCGTCGTTCCGCCGTAAAGTTTCCGCATGCAGGGCGAAGGCGTGGGCGATGGCGGCATCGCAGGCCGCCAAGAGGGCGCGGATTTCCGCACGGCGCAGCGCCCGTGCCTGCTGCACCGCGCGGCTGTAGCGGCCATGGACAAGCCGGTTGCGGTTGCCGGGCTGGCCGCCGCGTTTTTTCTTAAAGACAATCCAGGGCTGGATTTTCGCACCCATTCGAACCGCCGCAATTCGCAAGGGGTCCCTCCCCCCGCCTCCTGTTTCTCCACGCGCACATTGTACGCGCGGGTCGCGCGGCGGTCAGCGTGGATATGAGAGGGCCGATTTTCCGGCCCAAGGTGCGGAAGCCATTGCGAAACAGGCTTCGCCCAGGCGGTGGATAGGGCGAGGCCGCGTCACCTGGG
>JAEZBK010000010.1 GCA_023427355.1 Pseudomonadota bacterium | reverse complement strand
ACTCCACGAAACGCCCGGTAAACAGGTAATTCCAGTATTTCCCGGTCAGGGTGAAAAGACCCGTCGCCGGGTTGTGGGCGATGCCGTTCAGGACGAAATTGCTCTCCGCGCCGATATGCGCCAGCTCGGCCTGCGGCATGCGGGCGCGCAGCCCCGAAAGGTCGGCGACCGCCAGCACGCAGCCTGTCCTGGGCGATATCTTCACGATGCGCCAGGTGGTGAAGATGTTGGCGAAGACTTCGCCCTTCACATATTCCAGCTCGTTGAGCCCATAGACCGGACCGCCGGGCGCGCGAACCTGCACCGAGCCCTGCTCGGCGAAATCCGAAGGCCGGTGGAAGAACAGCCGGTCGCTGCCGTCGCTGACGATCAGGCGGCGGCCATCATGGGCGATGCCCCAGCCCTCGCGGGGATTGCGGAACTCACGCACCTGCCTGCCAGACAGGTCTCTCTGGAAGACGCGTCCCTCGCGCCAGGTCAATTGCCAGATGCGATCCCCCAGGATCGTGAGGCCCTCGCCGAAATAGTCATTACCGCCATCCTGCAGCGTGGTGACCTGGCCGGTGGCCGGATCGATGCGCTGGACGCGCGAGGTGCCCACGACATTGCCCGTGCTCTCGAACAGCACGCCGTTGCGATACTCCAGCCCCTGGGTGAAGCCCGGCTCGGAGCGGCGCACCTGCGCCGTGACCTCGAACTGCATCGGGCGCGGGGCGGGACAGGCCGCCGGCTGCGCTTCGGCACAGGCAACAGGGATGGCGCACAGGAAAAGAGCAAGAAGACGGACACGCATGGCGCGGGGACTATCCCTGCCTGCCCTGCCGATTGCAAATTATCCTGATTTTAATCGCGCCCATCCGTCGCCTTGCGGAAGGTCGCCCGGCGCGATGCCTTGGGATCAGTGATCCAGCACGGTGATCTCGGCCACCATCTCGCCCTTGGGGCCGTCGCCCACCCGCACCCGCACCCGCTGCGATTCATGCAGTTCCTGCACCTGGCAACGGCGCAGCGTCTCCATGTGGATGAAAATGTCCGGCGTACCGGGCCCGCGCGAAACGAACCCATACCCCTTGGCGCGGTCGAACCACTTCACCGTGCCGTCAAAGGCCGGCCCGCGCGGGGTGACGCAGTTGCGCACCGGCCGTTCCTGCGGCGGCGGCATCAGGTGGGCGGTGCCATTGTCCAGGTCCAGCAGACGCATGGCTTGCAGCCCCTTGGGGCCACGCGCCACTTCGCAGGTGACGGTAGCGCCTTCCATCACAAGGCGAAATCCGGATTCGCGCACACAGGTCTGGTGCAGCAGGATGTCCCCACCCTCGACACTGATGAAGCCGTAGCCCTTATGGACATCGAACCATTTGACGAACCCGCTGACGACCTGCGACGCGGTGCCCTGCCGTGCGGCCGGCGGGCTCCCCTCGGTGTAAGACATGTCTCTTGCTCCCCTGACACCCGCGCGACGCAGGCCCCATGGTTAAAAACCTGCCATGTGGATAAGGGGCTCGCCCTCCCCTGTTTGAGGGTGCCAGATCAGGGGATGGCCGGTTCCGCTACTTTCCGTGTGGGGAAATACGCCGGCAAAAGGCGGCCGCTTTCCTTTTTTGACGCAAATGACGCACACTCGCCGCGTTTGAGAGGATTTGCGACAAATCCTTGTTTGCGCTGCAAAAGATGGGGCCGCAAAATTGAAGCCCATGACCAAGGACGAGTCCAAGCCGCATATTCTTCTGGTCGAGGACGCCCGTGATATTCGCGAGCCTCTCGCGCGCTATCTGCGCGAGCATGGCTATCGTGCCACCACGGCGGCCGACGCCGCCTCCGCCCGCAAGGTGATGAAGGGCGCCGCCATAGACTTGGTGGTGCTCGACATCATGATGCCGGGCGAGGATGGCCTGTCCCTGTGCCGGTCGCTGCGCGAAACCTCGCAGGTGCCGGTCGTGCTGCTGACGGCGCGCGGCGAGGAAGTGGACCGCATCATCGGCCTGGAGATGGGCGCGGACGATTACATCTCCAAGCCCTTCAGCCCCCGCGAACTGGTGGCGCGCATCGCCGCCGTGCTGCGCCGGACCCAGGCGCTGCCCCCCCGGCAGACCCCGCCCGGTTCGGAGCGTGTGCGCTTCGGCGACTGGACGCTGGATACCGGCCAGCGCGAACTGATCGGCGCCGACGGCGTCGCCCTGCCTTTGTCCTCCAGCGAGTTCCGCCTGCTGACCGCCCTGCTGGAGCGGCCCAAGATCGCGCTGACCCGCAACCAGTTGCTCGACCTGACCAAGGGACGTGACGCGGACCTGTTCGACCGTTCGATCGACAATCACGTCAGCCGCCTGCGCAAGAAGATCGAGCCCGACCCGAAGAACCCCCGCTACATCAAGACGGTGTGGGGCGGCGGCTATATCTTCGCCATGGACCCGGAACACGCCTGATGCGCCTGCGCCTGTGGCCCCGCACTCTCGCCCTGCAACTCGTCATGGTCACGGCCCTGGCGGTGGTGGTGTCGAACGTGGTGGTCGCGGCCTATTTCGACCGTTTCAACGTTGCGCAGAACCAGACTTTCCTCACCGACCGCTTCGTGGACCGCGCCACCGCCGTCGCCATGACGCTGCGCGAGGTGCCGCCACAATCGCGCGACATCGTCATGCGCACCATGGGTTCCTGGAACTGGAAGTTCAGCCAGGTGCAGGGCACGTCCGCCAACCAGCCGATGAGCGAGGACGAAAGCGCCCTTGCCCGCCGCCTCGCCGAAGCCCTGCCCACCGACCAGGCGCGCGATGGCGCCGTGGTGGTGCGCACGGGCGTCAACCTTTCCGACCTGACCAAGGGCCAGGGCCCCGTCCGCTTCGCGCCGGGCAGCACCGCCGTGCAGGCCTACCTGCCGATTGACGCCAACACCACGCTCAGCGCGGTGAACATGCGGCCGTCATCGCCGCCGCCGATCGAGATCATCGTGGCGACGCTGGCGGCGATCCTGCTGACCTCGACCGCCACCTTCTTCGTCACCCGCCGCGTGGTGCGCCCCCTGTCGGAACTGACGCGCGCCGCCTCGATGGGCGCGGCCAGCGCCGGCGAAGTGCCGCGCGTGCCCGAAACCGGGCCGGAAGATGTGCGCGCCGCGGCGACCGCCTTCAACACCATGACCGGAAAGGTCTCCAGCACGCTGGAAAGCCAGCGTCATCTGCTGTCGGCGGTGGGCCATGACCTGCGCACGCCCATCACGGCCATGCGCATCAACCTGGAATTCGTCAGCGATGACGATCTGCGCGAAGGCCTGTTGCGCAACCTGGACGAATTGCAGGCGCTGACCGAGCAGGTGCTGTCGGCGGCGCGCGGCGCGGGCGGCGAGCCCAAGCGCCAGGTGGACCTGTCGGCGCTGGTGGAAAGCCTGTGCACCGACCTGGACGAAATCGGCGAGCCGGTGAAATGGGACCTGTCCAACCCCGCGCCGCTGAATTGCCGGCCCAACGAAATCAAGCGCGCCGTGCGCAACCTGGTCGAGAACGCCGTGGCCTATGGCGGCGAGGCCGATGTGCGCATCAAGGAAGCGCCCGGCGGCTATGAAGTCGTGGTGGACGACAAGGGGCCTGGTATCCCTGAAGAAGACCAGCGCCGTGTCTTCGAACCGTTCGTGCGGCTCGAAAGCTCGCGCAACCTGGAAACCGGCGGAACCGGCCTGGGCCTGACGCTGGTCAAGGCCATCGCCGAAGGCCATGGCGGCGATGTGGTGTTGCAGAACCGCCCTGAAGGCGGCTTGCGCGTCCGCATGCGCCTGCCGCGCACCACGGTTCCGGCCTGACCGCTTCTCTTTGTGCCGCCTTGCGCCTATGTCTGGCGCGATGAGCGAACCCGCCGATCCCCTCTACAAGAAGGCGCTGCTGCGCCTGGCCGCCGATGCGTGCGGCGCCGGCAGCCTGGCCGCGCCCGATGCGCGCGCCACCGCCGCCAATCCAGCCTGCGGCGACAGGGTGACCATGCAAGTCACGCTGGCGAATGGCCGCATCACGGCGCTGGCGCACGACACCCATGGCTGCCT
>JAEZBK010000248.1 GCA_023427355.1 Pseudomonadota bacterium | reverse complement strand
GCCATGGGCCATCCCAGCTTCGTGATGTCGGCCAGCTTCACCAACCAGACGCTGGCGCAGATCGAACTGTGGCAGAACACGGGCAAGTACGAGAAGAAGGTGTATGTCCTGCCCAAGCATCTGGACGAGAAGGTCGCGCGCCTGCACCTGGGCAAGATCGGCGCCGAACTGACGACGCTGAACGACAAGCAGTCTGACTATATCTCGATTCCCAAGACCGGCCCCTACAAGCCGGACACCTATCGCTACTAAAAGTCCGACAATAGCCTGAACCTTGCAGAGCGCGGTTGCCGTGAGCGAAACACGGCAGCCGCGTTTCGCTTTTCAGGGTTGACGTCAGGGCATTGGCCCTTAACCTGTCAAAACCGCAATGCTCCCCACATCGCGGAATAAAAAGACAGGACGCGTGATGTTTCGCCAGCATTGGCCGCATGCCTGTGTGCTGGCGGTCCTTGCCGGCATGCCGGTTTGCGCCCCCGCCTTCGCCCAGGACCAGGTCGTCAGCTACGATCCGGAATTCTTCGCCAGTGCGCGCCCGGCGACGGCCAGGGACATGATCGACCGCCTGCCCGGCTTTTCCTTTGACGGTGGTGACGGCAGCCGCGGCTTTTCCGGCAATGCCGGCAATGTGCTGATCAACGGCAAGCGCCCGGCATCCAAGAATGACAGCCTGTCCACCGTGTTGTCGCGCATCGTGGCGGACCAGGTGGAGCGCATCGACGTGATCTCGGGCGGGGCGCCCGGCATCGACATGCAGGGAAAGGCGGTCGTCGCCAATGTGATCCAGAAGCTGGAAGGCGCCACCAGCGTCGTGGTGACGGCTGGCGTGTATTACTTCAACAGCGATCGCGCCATTCCGTCCGGCCAGGTCCAGTTCCGCCATACCGACGGCGTGCGCAGCTACAGCCTGGGGCTGCGCCGCGACGCCAGCTTCCACGACGAAATGGGCGGGGCGCAAATCACGCGCACCGACGCGTTGGGCAACAGCGTCTTCATTCCGCAGACCCGTTACGGCAGCGGCGGCACGGTTGGCCTCAATGGCGGGATCGAGACGCCGTTCTGGAATGGCGACCTCAGCGTCAACGCCTCTGTCAGCCAGTATGAATTCGGCAATGGCACCACCTTCCACCATGCAGCCGGCGACCAGCCCTTCGCCTCCACCGCGCGCAACCAGCGTGGCGAGGTGGGCCTGAACTGGCAGCGCGATTTCGGCGGCCCCATCCTGGACGTGGTGGCGCTGCAGCGGCTGGGCACGGACAAGTCCACCTCCATTTTCGACCAGGGCGGCACGCAAACGCGCAGCGCGTCGCTGCGCGATACCTCCGAAAGCATCGCGCGGGCCGCCCTGCGCACGCCGGTGTCGGACAGCGTCACCATCGAGGGGGGCGTGGAAGCCGCTTACAATACGCTGTCGGGCGAGAGCCAGCTCAGCAGCGGCGGCGTGACGGTGCCGGTGCCCTCCTCCCAGGTCGAGGTCAACGAGAAGCGCGGCGAGATTTTCGGCCAGATGACATGGCAGATGCGCACCGACCTTACGCTCGATGCCGGGGTGCGCGCCGAATATTCCACCATCGCACAGCCGGGCGGCGCCACGCCCCCGCGCTCGCTCTTCTATCCCAAGCCGCGCGCGGCCCTGTCCTGGGCGGTGGATCCCAGCACGCAGGTGCGGCTGCGCGCCGAACGCGATGTGGGGCAGCTCAATTTCGGCGACTTCATTTCATCCGCCAACCTCACCCAGGGTCATGTCACGGCGGGCAATCCCAACCTGCTGCCCGACAATCGCTGGCAATATGAGGCGGTGTATGAGCGCCGCTTCTGGGAGCGCGGGGCGGTGACGGTGAGCGTACTGCACCAGCAGATCAGCGACATACTGGACAACAAGCCCGTGGTCACGCCCACCGGCATTTTCGACGTGCGCGGCAATATCGGCGGGGGCACCACCACGCGCCTCTCGCTGGACGCCACCATTCCCACCGACAGGCTGGGCATACCCGGCGGTCTCCTGAACCTGGAAGGCGACTGGCGCAGGAGCCGCATCACCGATCCGGTGACGGGCATGGCCCGCAGCTTCGCCAGCGAGGATCCGACATCCTATGAAGCCAGCTTCACCCAGGATCTGGAATCGCTGAACTCGACCTGGAGCCTGTCCTACAACAATGGCTGGCATCACATGAGCTACCGGCTGGGCCAGGTGAACCGCAATTATGGCGCGCCCACCGTGAATGCGAGCTGGACCTATCGCCCCGGCAGCGACCTGAACCTGACCTTGTCGGTCAATCACCTCCTGGATGCCGCGCGCCGCCGCGAAAGCGTCTATTATGCGGGGCCGCGCGACATCGCGCCCGTCTCCCGCAGCGAGACGGAAACCACCTATCTGCGCCCGCGCGTTTACATGAGCATGCGCAAGACGTTCAACTGACGGGGTCCACCGCAAAGCCCTGTGGCGGCAGGCCCTGCACATGCCGTTCCCACATCCGGACGAAGGCGACTTCCAGATTGCGCGTGAAGCGTTCGCTGTCGAACAGCGGCATGGTCAGGCGATTGGCCGCCAGCTTGTCGCGCGTGGCGGCAAGCCGCGACGGATCGCGCGCCAGAGCCAGGATCAGGGCTTCATAATCGGCCAGATTTTCGGTGACCAGTTCGGGCAGCCCCATGGCGGTCAGAAGGCTGGCGGCAACGCGCGTGACAAAGGCATCACCGCGCAAGGTCACGACCGGCACGCCCGCCCATAACGCATCGCTGGTGGTGGTGTGGCCGTTGCACGGGAAGGTATCGAGACACAGATCGGCGTGACGCAGGCGGCCCAGATGCTGTTCCAGCGGCAGGTTGGGCGCAAAGACCAGCCGTTCGGGCGCAACCCCTGCCGCCGCGGCGGCACGGCGCAGATTGCCGGGAAAGAGGTTGTTGCCCTGCATCTGCCACAGCACGCTGCCGGGGTTGGCGGCCAGGATCCGCATCCAGGCGGCGAAGATGTCGGGCGTCAGTTTGTGGGTGCTGTTGAAGTTGCAGAAGACGATGCCATCGCGCGGCAGGCCGCAGGCCTCGCGCCCCGGCGAAGGACCGATGGCTTTTTGCCGGTCGTTGACCTGGTAGCTGCCCGGCAGCCGCACCACCTGCTCGGCGTAATGCTGTTCCTGGTCCGGAGGGATCACCACGCCGTCAGCGATGATGTAGTCCATCCAGGAAAGCCCCAGCGTGCCGGGGAAGCCCAGGTAACTCACCTGCAACGGAGCGGGACGGTGCGCCGACACCGGCATGGCATGGGCGCCGCAATAGCCGTTGATGTTGATCAGGATGTCTATTTCCTGGCCCGCGACCAGGCGCGCCGCAGCCTCAGGCGGCAGGCCACGGATGGGCACCATGCGGTCAAAGGCCTTCACCAGGCGCTGGCGCAATGCGCTGCCATCCGGACGGCTGTTGTCTATCGCGAAAACCTCGAAACGGCTGCGGTCATGCCGTTCGAACAGTTCGGCCATCAGGTGGGAGGTGGCATGTTCGTGGAAGTCGCCAGACATGTAGCCCAGGCGGATGCGCTCGTGCCGGCGCGGCCGCCACAGGGGCGTCTGTGCCGGATAGTCATGGTTGCCATAGGCGGCGGCGCAGGCGTGATGCTCGGCCGCGGAGGACGACACGGCGCAGAAGAGCACGGGGTCCACCATGGTGCGGCCTGCCGCGACCTCGGCCTTCACGCGCGACACCAGGGCCGCATGATCGCGCCAGTCGCCCGCATGCAGCCGGAAGCGCAGCAAAAGCCAATGCGCGAAGGTGTAATCGGGCGCCAGCGCGATGGCGCGTTCCAGGTCGGGGATGGCCTGCGCGTAATCGCGCAGCTCCAGCCCCGCCACCATGCCGCGGTTGAACCAGAAGCCCGCCTGCCCGCGATCAAGCGACAACGCGCGGGTGAAGCTGGCCACGGCCTCGGCGGCACGGCCCAGTTGATGCAGGGCCACGCCGCGATTGTTCCAGGCCATGGCGTTGCCCGGTTGCAGGGCCGTCGCCTGCTCCCACCGGGCAAGCATCGCCATGACGTCGTTCATGGCGATGCCCTCGGGCCGTCTGCGTCAGTTCACCGGCTGCAGGCGGATGACCATGCCCGGCGCCGCACCGAACACAGGCACGTTGGTGCCGCGGCCGGTGGGGTTCTGCAGCAGCAGGTAGAACAGGCCATCAGGCCCGGTGATGATTTGGCGGACGCGGCCGAACTGTTCGAAGATGGTTTCCTGTTCGACGATCTTGCGGCCTTCGATTTCCAGCCGCATCAGCTTCTGGCCGGTGAGCATGGTGACGAAGAGGCTGCTGTTGCGCCAGCCGGGATAACGGTTGCCGGTGTAGAAGCTGATGCCGCTGGGACCGACGGACGGCGTGTACCAGGCAATGGGATCTTCCATGCCGGGCTGGCTCTGTTGCGTCAGGCCGTTCTGGATGCCCTTGGTGGTGACGCCCCAACCGTAATTCTTGCCCTTCTCGATGATGTCGACCTCATCGCCGCCGGTGGGACCGTGCTCGGTTTCCCACAGCAGGCCCGTGCGCGGATCATAGGCAAGGCCCTGGGCGTTGCGGTTGCCATAGGACCAGATCGAACCCAGCGCGCCGGGCGTGTTCACGAAGGGATTGTCCTTGGGGATCGTGCCGTCATCGTTGATGCGATGGATCTTGCCGCGCGGATCGGAGAGATTCTGCGCATTGGCCGGGTCGCCGCGATCGCCCAGGGTCCAGAACAGATGGCCCTTGCCGTCGAACATGAAGCGCTGGCCGTAATGGATGATGGACGGGCCATAGGTGTTGTCGGGCAGGCGCGCGATATCCTGCTGCTGGACCCATTCATTGTTGGCGTTGATCTTGCCGCGCACCACGCGGGTGTTGGACGGCGGCAGCGGACCGAAACCGGCAGGCGCGCCTGCGGCGCCCGGCGGCGGCATGGGGCCGGTATAGCCGGGCACCAGTTCGGAATAGGACAGATAGATCCAGCCATTCTTCGCATAGTCGGGATGCACGGCGATGTCGAAATAGCCGCCATCCTGGCGCACCCAGGCGGTGGGCGTATTCTTGACCGGCTCGCCCAGCTTTCCATCCTTGGAGATGATGCGGATCATGCCGGGACGTTCGGCGACCACCAGACGGCCATCGGGCAGGAAGCCCATGCCCCAGGGCGTGTCGAGGCCGGTGGTGACGACCTCGATCCGCACATTCTGCTTCTTGGTCTTGAGAACCTGGCCGTTGGGATCGGCGACATAGGCCGGACGGTCGATCAGGTTGCCGCTCTGGATGCGGATCCAGGTGATGAGCGCGTCCACTTCTTCCGGCTTCATCACGCCCTTGAAGGCGGGCATGTCGAGATGGGGGATGCCTTCCAGGATGGTTTGCTTCAGCTCGGCATCGGTGTTGGCTTCCAGCAGCGACTTGGTGAAGAGGCTGGGGGCGCGCGCGCCGCTCAGGTCTGCGCCATGGCAGGAGGCGCAGCGTTCGGTGAACATCACCTGCTGCGGGTTGGGGCCACGGCCGCCACGGCCGCCCGGTGC
>JAEZBK010000244.1 GCA_023427355.1 Pseudomonadota bacterium | reverse complement strand
GGCGGTGCTGTCGCATTTTCCGGCCCACTGTCCGCCCCCCGCCATCGTCCAGCACATGCCCGCCGGGTTCACCACCTCCTTCGCAGCACGGCTCGACCGCTTCTGCGCCGCCACGGTGCGCGAAGCGCGCGAGGGCGATGTGCTCGAAGCCGGCCACATCTATCTCGCCCCCGGCGGCGCGGCGCATCTGGAGATCACCGGTCGCAGCGCCTGGCGCTGTCATCTGGCGCCGGAGGACACAATGAGCGGCCACCGGCCCTCCGTGGACCGGCTCTTTCATTCCGCCGCACGCGGCATGGGAAGGGACTGCGTCGCAGCCCTTCTGACCGGTATGGGCCGCGACGGGGCGGGCGGTCTTCTGGCGCTGCGGCAGGCCGGCGCGATCACGCTGGCCCAGGATGAAGCCACCAGCGTCGTCTATGGCATGCCGCGCGCCGCCCATGAGATCGGCGCGGCCTGGGCTCAATTGCCGCTGGAAAAGATTGGTCCCGAACTGATGCGGCTGTGCCGCCAACCCGCCCTTGAGGAGGCCTGACATGCCCGCCGCCGCAAAGCTCAATGTCGCCGTCGTGGACGACCAGCTCACCATGCGCGCCCTGGTGCGGTCGGGCCTGCAACAGATCGGCATCGTCAACACGCGCGAATTCCCCAGCGCCCAGGAATGCTGGACCAGCATTCAGGGGTCACCTGCCCATATCGTGATCTCCGACTTCAACATGCCGGGCATGGATGGGCTGGAGTTCCTGCGCGCCATGCGCGCCAATCCGGCAATGAAGAACATCGCCTTCATCCTGCTCACCGGCCGCGCCGACAAGGATCTGGTGGCGCGCGCCGTGCAGTTCGGGGCCAACAACTATCTGGTCAAGCCCTTCACCGTGGCAGTGCTGAAGCAGAAGATCGAACAGGTGGTGGGGCCGCTCGTCTGATGGCTGCCGCGCGCAACGAAGCGGAGATGACCGCGCGCCGCTTCTTCCACGGCGCCGATGACTGCTGGCATGTGCAGGTGACGCAAGGACAGACCCATGTCACCGGCCACCCGCGCGAGGTTTTGACCACCGTCCTGGGATCCTGCATCGCTGCCTGCCTGCGCGATCCGGTGGCCCAGGTCGGCGGGATGAACCACTTCCTGCTGGCGCAAGGCACCGGCGCCGACCATGAGGCGCTGCGCTATGGCGTCAACGCGATGGAGCTCCTCATCAACGGTCTTCTGGCGAAGGGCGCGCGGCGCGAGCGGCTGGAAGCCAAGCTGTTCGGCGGCGCCGCCGTCGTCGCCGGCCTTTCGGATGTGGGGGCAGCCAATATCCGCTTTGCGCGGCGGTATCTGGCCGATGAAGGCATCGCCTTTGCGGGTGGGGACATGGGCGGCATCCATCCACGCCGCGTCCAGTATTGGCCGCTGACCGGCCGCGCCCGCCAGCTTTCCATACCGGCCTTCGACGCCTCGCGCCTGATCGCGCGCGAACGGCAGGCGACGCGCATCCCGGAACAACAGGAGGGCCATGATGTCGAACTATTCTGAGGCGCTCTTGCGGCGCATGGCCGAGGAATGGCGGCTGCTCGCCAGCGAGATCGCCGGCCTGGCGGAGACCGCGGGCCATGGCCGCATCCTCGATGCGCAGACCATGATCAAGCTGCAGGCGTTCGACGCAGTGATCCAGAACATCCAGGCCCAGGCGCATCTGCTGGATGCGATGGCGCATGGCGCGAACATGGCGCGCCATCTCGATGCCATCCCCCTGCCCGGCGTGCGGGCGCGGCTGAAGGCGGCGATCGGCCTCGTCCCCACGGCCCGTGCCGCCGAGACGGGCGTGGTTCATCTCTTCGCGGGCGAGGCCGAGGGATGAGCCTGGATCGCCTACGGCTGGACGATGTGAAGACGCTGGTGGTGGATGGCGACCATACCGGCGCGGGGCTGCTGCTGGAGATGATGCGCGGCCTGGGTTTCACCAGCCTGAAGCTGGCGCATAGCGCGCAGGATGCCTTCGCCTTTATGGAGGACACGTCGTTCGACCTGTGCCTGTGCGACGCGCAGCTGCCAGACATGACGGGCGCGGATTTCGCGCGCCATCTTCGTGCCCGCCCTGCACCGGGGCGCTTCCTGCCGCTGCTGATGCTCACCGGCTATGCCGCCGAGGGACAGGTGACGGCCCTGCGCGACGCCGGTGCGCATCTGGTGATGAAGAAGCCGGCCTCGCCGCAATCGCTCTATGACCGGCTGGCCTGGGTCGCCGAACCCCGGCGCGGATTTGTCGAAGGCCCGGCCTATACCGGCCCCGACCGCCGCTTCCGCTCGCTGGGCCCGCCCGGCGGGATCGGGCGGCGCGCCACCGATCTGTCAACCGAGATCGGGGCCGCGACACAGCCCAACATGTCCCAGGACGAAATCGACTCCCTGATCAAACCTATGCGGGTGATGGCGGAATGACCGGCAGGAAATCCAGACTGCATTATCCGCGGACGCGGCTGGCGGGACTTCTGGCCCGCACACAGGGCCGCAGCCGCACCGAAGCGATACGCGATGGCGCCAGGGCGCTGGAAGCGCAGCGTCCGGTGGCAATGGCGGCGCTGGATGCGCTGATAGCGGGCCTGGAAGCCGGTCCGATGGCGCGATCGCGCATGACAGACATGGCGCGCGACGCCGACCGCATCGTGACACTGGCGCAAGGCTTTGGCCTTTTTCCGCTGGCAGACGCTGCCCGGCGGCTCTGCGACGTGACGGCGCTGCTGACGGGGCGCGATACCTTCGACGCTGCCGCCCTGGATGTGCATATCCGGGCCTTGCGCCTGTTCGCGCCGGGCAGCCCGCTGCTGGACGATGCGCAGGCGGCCATGGTGCTGGGCCGGATCGCCGCCCTGGCCGCGCATGTGGCGCACCAGGAACGCGCCCCCTTGCCGGGCCGGTAGCAGCCGGGCTATTTCCCGCCCCATGCACATCCTGATCGCCTGCGACTCCTTCAAGGACGCGCTCGACGCTGAAAACGTATGCCGGGCCATCGCCGCCGGCCTGACCCGTGCCCATCCCGGCGCGACGGTTACCGAGATGCCGCTGTCCGACGGCGGCGAAGGCGTGCTCGACATCCTGCGCAAGGCGCTGAAGCTGACCACCATCGAGAAGCGCGTGGCCGATCCCCTTGGCCGCCCGGTGAACGCCTCTTACGGCATCTCCGCCGACGGCAAGACCGCGCTGGTCGAAATGGCCACCGCATCGGGCCTCCAGCTCCTGACGCTGGAGGAACGCAATCCGCTTCTGACCTCCACGTATGGCACGGGCGAACTGCTGGCGGACGCGAAGGCGCGCGGCGTCACCACCGCCCTTCTGGCCATCGGCGGCAGCGCCACCAATGATGCGGGCATCGGCATGGCGGCGGCGCTGGGCTGGACATTTCTCGATGCGAGCAGCAATCCGGTGAAGCCCGATGGCGGCAACCTGCAGCAGATCGCGAAAATCGTCCCGCCTGCCGCGCTACCCTTCGAAAAAGTTGAAGTGCTGTGCGACGTCACCAATCCGCTTTACGGTCCGACCGGTGCGGCCTGGATCTATGGCCCGCAAAAGGGCGGCACGAACGAGAGCATCACGCATCTGGATGAGGGCCTGCGCCATATCGCGCGGCTGGCCGAAGAACAGCTTGGCAAGCCGGGGCTGGCGCTCACACCGGGCGCGGGCGCGGCAGGCGGCCTTGGTTTCGGCGGCATGGCCTTCCTCGACGCCACGCTCAAGCGC
>JAEZBK010000028.1 GCA_023427355.1 Pseudomonadota bacterium | reverse complement strand
GATCAGGAGACGGGAAGGTTATAGCCGGATTTTCAGGCCGTGCAAATGCCCGCAGCGTTCAGGAATTATGGCTGAAAACGGGTCAGGAAAAGGGTTTTACCACCGCAAGAATGACCACCGCGATCATGATCAGGGCGGGGACTTCATTGATGATCCGGTAGAAACGCTCGCTTCTGGTATTGCGGTCGGCGGCGAAATCCTTCACCCGCGCCGACAGGAAGCCGTGGAAGCCGCTGAGGATGAAAACCAGCGTGAACTTGATGTGGAACCAGGGCTGGGTCCAGGCCTCGGTGATCCAGGCCAGCACGAGGCCGATGATCCAAACGGCGATCATGGCCGGATTGATGATGGCCTTGAGCAGCTTGCGCTCCATCACCTTGAAGCGCTCGCTGCCGTCGCTGCCTGGCGCAGCCTGGCAATGATAGACGAAAAGCCGCGGCAGGTAGAGCATGCCCGCCATCCAGGCGATCACCGCAATCAGATGCAGCGCCTTGATCCAAGGATAGTAGAGGGCGAGGGTGTCCTGCATCGTCAAACCTGCGGCTTGCAATCGCCGGGTGCACAGCAAAGCGCATTCTCGCTCGCCAGCGCCTGGCGCACAAGCCCGGCCAGACCCGCAATGAAAGCCGGATCATCGCCCACCGTGGCGGCCCGGCGATAATCCGGCACGCCGCTTTCTTCCGCCAGATGCCGGTATTCAATGTCCAGTTCCACCAGCGTTTCGGAATGTTCGCTGACAAAAGCGATGGGGGCGATGATGACGCCCTTGCCCTCCGTGCCCGCACGGCGAATTTCGTCGTCCGTGGAAGGCCCGATCCATTCCAGCCGCCCGACCTTGCTTTGATAGCAGACCACCGATTCCAGTTGTGGCATCGCCAATTCGCGCACGATGGCGGCGGCGGTCTGCTCGACCTGACGCTGGTAGGGATCACCTTTTTCGATGGTGCGCCTGGGCAAGCCATGGGCCGACATCAACAGCCGCCAGCCGATATCGTCACGGGCGCCTGCCATGGCCGTGCGTATCCGTGCCGCCATGGCCTGGACGAAACCGGCTTCGTCCGGATAGCAGCAGACATCGGAATGCGGCTGATCCAAGCCGGCCTTGCGCGCCGCGCGACCCCAATCCTTTACCGAAGACCGGGTCGTGGTGGTCGAGAATTGCGGATAAAGCGGCAGAAGCACGATCCTGTCAGGCGCAAAAGCCTTTACTTGGGTTGCCGCTTCGTCACTGAAGGGATGCCAGTATCGCATGGCGATGAAGCATTTCGCTTCGATGCCGTCATGCGACAGCGCCTGTTCCAGAGCCTGCGCCTGCTTGCGGGTTTCCGGCACGATGGGCGAGCCGCCGCCGATACGGGCATAAATCTCTCGCGCGATAGGCGCCCGGCGTTTCGCAATGAAGCGGCCAAGCGGCGCACGCACGATCCAGGGCAGGGAGATGATCGCCGGATCACAGAACAGATTGTGCAGGAAAGGCTGCACCGCATCCGGTCCGTCGGGTCCGCCCAGATTGAAAAGGACGACCGCGAGTTTCATGTGCGACCAGGTCTCATTTTCTGATGCGTTTCAGCAGTTGCTCGACATGGGCGATGGGCGTTTCCGGCAGGATGCCGTGTCCAAGATTGAAGATGAAGGGGGTGCCGTCCATCGCTTCCAGGATGCGATCCACCGCGGCATCCAGTGCTGCGCCGCCCGCGATCAGCACGATGGGATCCAGATTGCCTTGGCAAGCACACAATGGCCCAATGGTCTTGGCGGCCCATCCCATTGGCATGGCCGTGTCCAGCGACAGCGCATCCACACCCGTAACCTTCGCATACTGCTCATAGCCCTGCAGGGTCGCAGCGCGCGGAAAGCCGATGATATTGGCGTCGGGACGGGCCTCACGCACCTTTTTCACGATGGCGCGTGTCGGCCGGATCACCACCTGCTCGAACAGAGCGTCGGGCAGCCCGCTGGCCCAGCTATCGAAAATCTGCACCGCATCGGCGCCGGCATCGAGCTGGCGGACCAAATGGAAGGCAACACAATCGCCCAGGATATCCAGAAGTTGTCCAAAGCCTTGCGGATCACGGTAGGCCCAGAGCTTGGCGGCCTTCTGCTCGTCGCCGCCGGCCCCTGCCGCCAGATAGGTCGCCAGTGTCCAGGGCGCGCCGGCAAAACCCAGAAGGGCGCGGTCGGCGAAACCTTCGGCATCAAGACCGCTACGGGTGCGCCTGAGAGCCTCGTAGACCGGCTCGAAATATCCGGACCAGTTGTCCCGGTTCAGATCAAAACCCTCTGTGCTGGCCACAGGAGCCATGCTGGGGCCTTCCCCGGCGGTGAATGTCACCTTCTGGCCCAAGGCCTCCGGGACAGTGAGAATATCCGAGAAGATGATCGCTGCATCAAAGCCAAACCGACGAATGGGCTGGAGCGTAACCTCGGCCGCATAGTCTGGATTCAGCGCCATCCCCCAGAAGGAGCCCGCCTGCGAACGAACCGCACGGTATTCCGGCAGGTAGCGTCCCGCCTGGCGCATCAGCCAGACCGGCGGGATCGTTTGGGCTTCACCCGAAAGGGCGCGCAGCAGTTTTACATCCTTCTTCAAAACAAGACTCCAGAGAATCTAAGGATGATGTAAGTGTTGTTAGGCCTGTGGGTTGTGGAACAAACCGTGGGCTCCCGCACCCCATAAGCCGAACCGCCAAGGGACTCAAGCGCTTGGCAGTACTGCCAGGGTTAAGCCGCCATCCACCTTATAGGGGATTTCGCCCCCGCCGGTTCATCGCTTCCCACAGACAGGCGTGCTTGCCGCCCGCCCTTGCGGGGTTTTCCCCGGCGGGCTATGGCCGCTGGGGAGTGATTGTGCCCGCGAAAGTGGATCGTCTGTGGACCAAAAATTCCATCTCCACCTGATTTCCGACTCCACTGGCGACACGCTCAACGCCATGGCCAACGCCGCGCTGGCCCAGTTCGAGAATGTGGATGTGCAGGTCCATGCCTATGCGCTGGTGCGCAGCGAGCATCAGCTTACCCGGGCGCTGGATCATGTCGCCACCGCGCCGGGGCTGGTTTTCTTCACCTTGGCAAACCAGGTGCTGAACCAGAAGCTGATCACGCGCTGCATGGCCATGGGGATCGAATGTGTGGATGTGCTGGGCGCGCCCGTGGCGGTCATGGGCCGGTTCTTCGGGCAGGCCGAAACCCACAAGGTGGGCCGCCAGCACCAGGTGGACCAACGCTATCTGGAACGCATCGAGACGCTGAACTTCGCCATTGCCCATGATGATGGCCAGGCTTTGGACGGATTGGGGAAAGCCGAAGTTGTTCTGGCCGGAGCCAGCCGCACCTCCAAGACCCCGACCTGCGTCTATCTGGCCATACGTGGCATCCGTGCGGCCAATGTGCCGCTTGTGCCGGGATTGCCGCCGCCGCCTGCCCTGCTGCAGACCAGGGCACTGGTGGTGGGGTTGTGGGTTTCACCGGACCGGCTGGTGCAGGTGCGCCGCAACCGGCTTTCCACCATGGGAGAGACACGCGACACCGATTATGTGGATCTGGAGCGGGTGCGTGGGGAGGTTGCCGCCACGCGCCAGCTCTATGAAGCGCAAGGCTGGCCTACCATTGATGTCACCCGCCGCTCGATCGAGGAGACGGCAGCTGCGGTGATGAATTTGCTGGCCGAGCGGCGCGAGACCGTCGCATGACCCAGGCTTTGCAGGATGGCGTGCGCAGATTTGATGTCCAGGCGCCACGCGGCAAGCTGGTCCTGGCTTCCGCCAGCAAGACGCGCATGGCGCTCTTGAAGGCGGCCGGCGTGGATTTCACAGCCGATCCGGCGAATATCGACGAAAGCGCCTTGATGCAGCCCGCGGCGGATGCGGGCGCCACCGCGCTGGCGCTGGCGGGCGTCAAGGCATTGTCGGTGACGGAGCGCCATCCCGGCACGCTGGTCCTGGGCGGCGATTCCGTCCTGGAGTTCGAGGGCGCGTGCTTGGGCAAGTCGCCGGACGTGGCGGCGGCGAAGGAACTGCTGGCAAGGCTTTGCGGGCGCACGCATCGGATTGCGTCCGCAGCGGTGCTGGCGCGCGACGGCAAGGTGGTGTGGCGCCATATCGGGGAGGGCCGCCTTACCATGCGCAAGTTGAGCCTGGAATTCCTGGAGGATTATCTTGCCGCGACAAGCCCCGCGATCCTGTCATCGGTGGGCTGCTACCATCTGGAGGGACGCGGTGCGCAACTCTTTGATAGGATCGAAGGCGATTATTTTTCCATTCTCGGCCTGCCGCTGCTCCCGGTTCTGGCGGCGCTGAGAGAGCAGGGTGTTCTGAAGACATGAAGCGCGCAGGCATAATCGGCTGGCCCGTTACCCACTCGCTGTCGCCTGTGCTGCATGGTCACTGGCTGAAACAGTATGGCATTGCGGGTTCTTACGAGAAAATTCCGGCAGCGCCGGAAGATTTCGCGGCCACCATTGCGCGCCTGCAAGGTGAAGGCTATGCGGGCGTGAATGTGACAGCCCCGCACAAGGAGGCGGCGTTTGCGCTGGCAGGCCAGAATGATGATGCCGCCGAACTGGCGGGCGCGGCCAACCTGCTGGTCCTGGCCCCCGATGCAATAGAAGGCCACAACACCGATTTTATCGGGCTGATGGAATCGCTGCGTGAGAATATCGGCGGGCTTGAAGGCAAAAGCGCGGTTCTTTTGGGTGCGGGTGGCGCGGCGCGGGGCGCGGTGCTGGCGCTGGATATGCTGGGCGCCGATGAAATTCACATCCTCAATCGCGATGCGGGCCGCGCCGTGGCGCTGGCGCAGGCGCTGGCGCCCCACCTGCCCGAAACCACGCTCATGCCTGGGCCCCTTTCTGTCTGGGACGATGTCGCATTCGATGCGGCGCTTGTCGTGAACAGCACCAGCGCCGGGATGGGCACCAACCCGCCGCTTGACCTGGATCTTTCACGGCTTCTGCCGGACGCGGCGGTGTGCGACATCGTCTATCATCCGCTGGAGACAAAGCTGCTGCAGGACGCAAAAGCGCGCGGGCTTCTGGCCATTGATGGCCTGGGCATGCTGATGCACCAGGCCGTGCCGTCCTTCGAGGCGTTCTTCGGTGTTCAGCCCGAGGTGACCCCGGCCCTGCGCGCCGCACTCGAGAACGAGATCAGGTCGCGTGGGTAGAAAAACCTTCATCATCGGCCTGACGGGTGCGATGGGCATGGGCAAGAGTACGACAGCGCGGCTGTTTGCCGACGAAGGCATCCCGGTTTTTGACGCCGATCGGGCCGTGCATGATCTCTATGCCCGCAGCGGCCCCTTGCATGACGCCATCGAGGGGCTTTTCCCGGGCGTTGTGACGGCGTCAGGCGTGGACCGTGCCGGGCTGGCGGCGCAGATGACGCCGCAGAAGCTGGAGAGGCTGGAAGCCCTGATCCATCCCGCTGTGCGCACCTTGCGCGAGGATTTCGTCGAACAGAACCGGGAGGCACCCATTCTGCTATTCGACATCCCGCTCCTGCTGGAAACCGGGACGCCGGTGGATGCTGTGGTGGTTGCAACGGCCCCGGCGCATGTCCAGCGCGAGCGTGTTTTGGCGCGACCCGGCATGACGCAGGAAAAATTCGATGCCCTGTCCGCGCGCCAGCTGAGTGACATGCAAAAGCGTGCACAGGCGCATTACCTTGTGATGACCGACAAGGGCTTGGATCACGCCCGCGAACAGGTGAAAATGATCCTGGCGGATATTCGCAACAAGTTGGGCTGATGCGCGAGATCGTCTTCGATACGGAAACCACGGGCTTTGAACCGTCGGATGGCCACAGGATTGTGGAAATCGGCCTGGTCGAGCTGATGGACCATGTTCCCACGGGCAACGAACTGCGCTTCTACCTGAACCCGGAGCGCGACGTGCCGGTGGAATCCCAGCGGGTCCATGGCCTGTCCAACGAATTCCTCTCCGACAAGCCGCTCTTCGCCGCGGTGGTGGATGAATTCCTGGCCTTCATCGGCGACGCCCCGCTGGTCATCCACAATGCCGCGTTCGATATCAAGTTCATCAACGCGGAATTGGCGCGCGTCGGCCGGCCGGCCATTCCTCTGCACCGCGCGATTGACACGATCGAGATTGCCAAGCGCAAGCTGCCGGGTGTGCGCTATTCGCTGGACGAATTGTGCAAGCGCTTCGCCATCGACCTGTCAGCACGCACCAAGCATGGCGCGCTGCTGGACTGCCAACTCACGGCGCAGGTCTATCTGGAACTGATCGGCGGCCGCCAGCGCGGCTTGTCGCTCGCGCCGGTGGAAGTTGCCGCAGTCGCGGTGGCGGACATTGCGGGCCCCGCGCGCCAGCGGCCCGTGCCCCTGGCCCCGCTGCTCACGTCGGAAGAGCGTGCCCGCCATGAGGC
>JAEZBK010000221.1 GCA_023427355.1 Pseudomonadota bacterium | reverse complement strand
AGGCGCGCGTCACCATTTCGCGCCCCGGCGGCATGGCGCTGACGCCGCCGCAGATGCCGGTGGCCTCCTCCCCCGCCGCGCTGGCCAACGCCACGGGCGGACCCAGCTATCTCGACCTGGCCCGCTGGGGCCAGCTCACCGGCGGCAGCTTCCTGAACACGCAGCGCGCGCTGGACCAGCAGCTCGCCGCAGCCCCACCCCAGGCGCGCAACGGCGCGCGGCTGCGCCTGGCGCGCTTCTATCTGGCGCAGGGCTTCGGCCCCGAGGCGCTGGGCCTCATCAACCTGATGCAGGCCTCCGATCCGGCCCTCAAAGGCGACATCCAGCTTTCCACCATGCGCGCCGCCGCATCGGTGCAGATGGGGCGCTGGCGCGATGCCCGCAACGAACTGTCCGGGCCGCTGTTTGAAAGCGACCGCAACGCCGCCGTGTGGCGCGGCCTGGCCGAAGCGGGCCTGGGCAACTGGCGCGAGGCGCACCGGCTGCTCGAGGCCGCCGACAGCGTGATGGCGCGCTATCCCGCGCAATGGCAGACGCGCGCGGCGCTGGCCCGCACCGAAGCGGCGCTGGAACAGAATCGCCTCGACCAGGCCGTGGCCGCCATCGGCCGCCTGCCCAAGGACATCCCGGCGGATCTGGCCGCCCAGGCGCGCCTGGTGAAAGCGCGGCTGGCCGCCGGCGAAGACCGCATGGACGACGCCATGCCCGAATTCACCGCGCTGGAAAAAAGCCGCGACGAGCGCATTTCGGCGCAGGCGCATTATTACCGCGTCACCGCGTCGCTAAAAAGCGGCGCCATGACGTCCAGACAGGCCATCGAGGCCCTGGAGCGGCTGCGCTATCGCTGGCGCGGCGACACGCTGGAGCTGAAGACGCTGCGCGACCTGGCCGCGCTCTATTTCAAGGACAACAACTGGCAGAACGGGCTGAAGACCCTGCGCGTCGCCACCCAGAACTTCTCCGGCGATGCCGCGCGCACCGCACAGGACGACATGCGCGCCGCCTTCGTGAACCTCTACCTGAAGGGCGGCGCCGACAAGCTGCCGCCCGTCACCGCGCTGGCCATGTTCCAGGACAATATGGACCTGACGCCCATCGGTCCCGATGGCGACGAGATGATCCGCCGCATGGCCGACCGGCTGGTGGCGGTGGACCTGCTGCAACCCGCCGCCACGCTCCTGGCCTATCAGGTGGACCGCCGCCTGGACGGCATCGCCAAGGCCCAGGTCGCCACGCGCCTGGCGGGCGTGCAGTTGATGAACCACAAGCCGGCCGAGGCCATCGAGTCGCTGCGCAATTCGCAGATCACGGGCCTGCCGCCCGAGATCATGCATGCGCGCATGATCCTGGAAGCGCGCGCCTTCGCCGCCCTGAAGCAATATGACAATGCGCTGGACCTGATCGGCGTGGACGAAAGCCCCGACACGCGGCAACTGCGCGCCGACATCTATTGGGAAAGCGGCAACTGGGCGGTTGCGGCGCAGAAGCTGGAAGAACTGGCCACGCCCGCCCTCGCCGCCGCCGGCGCGATGGACGAGGCCGACCGCATGCGCGTGCTGCGCGCCGCCGTCGCCTATTCGCTGGCCAATGACGAAAAGAGCCTGGTGCGCCTGCGCGCCGCCGCCGCGCCGCGCCTGAAGGGCACGCCGGAGGCAGGCCTCTTCGCCGTCCTGTCCGAGCCGATCGAGATGCACGGCCTGGCCTTCCGCGACGCCGCCGCCAAAATCGCTGGGGTGGATACGCTGCGGAGCTTCATGAGCGACTTCCAGAAGAAGTTCGCTCTGCCGAAAAACAGCTGACGCCGTTTTTCTTGAGCCCCCTCCGGCCTTCGCTCGCTTAATCGGCTTCAATCACGCGCGGCACACTAAAGGCGCGTGACGAAAGGCCGAAATCCGTCGATGACAGACTCATACGTCGCGCGTTTAAAAGGCACGATCAGCTTGGGAATCTCGTCCAGGTCGAACCATTGCCAGTCGGAGAATTCCGGCTCGTGCGCGTGGAGGTCGATGTCCGCATCGGTCCCGGTGAAGCGCATCAGGAACCATTTCTGCTTCTGGCCGCGATACTTGCCCTTGAAGGCGATGCCCACAAGGTGCGCGGGCAGGTCATAGGTCAGCCAGTCCGGCCGTTCGGCGATGATCCGCGCCTTGCCGGTGCCGGTTTCTTCCTGCAATTCGCGCAGCGCCGCGGCCCGCGCATCCTCTCCATCATCGATGCCGCCCTGCGGCATCTGCCAGCCTTCGATGGTCTGGTCGAGACGCTTGCCCGCAAAGACGCGGCCCTGTGCATTGACGAGCATGATGCCGACACAAGGACGATAGGGAAGGTCTGCGTTCACGCTTCTATGCCTCTGGTTGGCGCACACAGCGTGCTTAACGCACACGCGCAGGCGCGACAACACAGGCAGGCGAAGGGAACCACGCTATTGCGGGGCGTTTGCGATCGCCGAAACGGGAACCAGCACAAAACCCCGGGCCTGCAACCCCTTGGCCCATTGCGCGATGCGCTCGATGGACACCGGATAGACAAAGGCGGTTCCCACGGCGCTGCCATTGGCGCGCGCCTTCTCTTCCAGCTCCGCCAGGCGGCGGTCGATCTCCAGCGCGGTCTGGATGGTGTCGAGATTTGCCGCGCCCTGCGCGAACGCCATGCCCAGGCTGCCCGCCACGGTCGAAGCGGCCGAACGCTGCGCCGCGCCGGTGTCATAGAAATACAGCCCGCGCCGCGACAAGGCGGTGAAGACCGGCGCCATCGCTTCGGTATCGGAGAGGAAGCGGTCGCCCAGCAGATTGCTCACCCCGGCATAGCCGGTGACGCGCGACAGGGCCCAGTTCAGCCGCTCCGCATTGGCGGCGGTTGCGCCCCCGGTGCGCAGCGTGTGCGGGCCCGGATCGCTGTCGGGAAAATCGAACGGCTCCATCGGCACCTGCAGCACCACTTCATGGCCGCGCCCGCGCGCCGCCGACAGCCAGCGCGGCGCGTCTGCGCCATAGGGCAGAAGCCCCAGCGTCACGGCAGGCGGCAGGGCGTTGATCGCCGCTTCGGTCGCCTTGGCCGACAGGCCCAGGCCCGTCACCACGATGGCGATCTTCAATTTTCCACTCGCCGCCGGCGCGGCATAGGCCGTCATGGGCTTGCGCCCGTCATCGGCCACGCGCGGCAACGGACCCAGCGGCGTGTTCTCGATCAGCGCCGGATCGGCGATGAGCGCGCTGCCCGCGCGCTGCACCGCCGTGACGGCGGGCATGGCGGTATCGGGCGTGGGTGCGGCGCGGATCACCGGCGCGGCCGGGGCCTGGTTC
>JAEZBK010000034.1 GCA_023427355.1 Pseudomonadota bacterium | reverse complement strand
GACTTGGATGCGCGAGAGCGGTTTTTCGGTGCACCGCACGGCGGGGGACAGGCGGTGGACAGAGGCAGGCGGCAAGGCGTCTTCATCCGCCATGATGCCATCGCGCCCTGCTGGACAGGAAGTCCGCGGGATATGTTGTAATCCCCACGCCATTTTCGTCAGGGCCATATGAGGCCCGGACGCTTCATCAAGCAGTTCCTGCCGCGCGGGCTGTTCGGGCGCTCGCTGATCATCATCGTCGCGCCGATCGTGCTTCTGATCAGCATCCTGTCCTACATTTTCTTCGACAGAAACCTGGAGACCAGCACCCGCGCACTGGCCAGCGATGTCGCGGCCGATGTGGCCTTCCTGATGGCGCTGGAAGACACCACCGCCCCCGGCGAGCGCGAGCGCGTGCGCGCGCTGGCACAGCAGCAACTACGCTATCGCATCCGCTTCTACCCCGGCGAACGGGTGACGCCGCCGCCATCGCCCCAGCGCAGCACCATTGACCGCGCGCTGGAAGACGTGATGGCGCAGGAAATCGGGCCGCGCCGCCACTTCATTACCGGCCGCAATGGTGGGGATTTCGTCATTCGCGTGGACGTGCGCGGCGGCGTCCTGGACCTGCTGGTGCCCCGCGCGCGCGTGACCGTGGCCCAGCCCGGCCTGTTCGTCGCCTGGATGGGTGGATCGTCGCTGCTGCTGATCGCCATCGCGGTGCTGTTCCTGCGCGGCCAGGTTCTGCCCATCGAAAGACTGGCGCGCGCGGCCGAGAGTTTCGGCAAGGGACGCGCCGTGCCGGACTTCAAGCCGTATGGCGCCACCGAAGTCCGCCGCGCCGCCCAGGCCTTCATCACCATGCGCGAGCGCATCGAACGCCATGTCGGCCAGCGCACCGAGATGCTGGCAGGGGTGAGCCATGACCTGAAGACGCCGCTGACCCGCATGAAGCTGGCGCTGGCCATGATGCCGGCCAATGCCGACAACGACGCCCTGCGCGACGACATTGCCGAAATGGAGCATATGCTGGACGAATATCTGGCTTTCGCCCGTGGCGAGGGAGGCGAGGAAAGCTGTGTCACCGATCTTGTCCAGCTTGTGCGCGATACGGCATCCGGCGTGGCAAAGGCGAAGGTGGCGCGCGATGAGGCCTTGTCGGTCAGCACCCCGGACAGCGCCCTGGTCAGCGTCAAGCCCGCGGGCCTGCGGCGCTGCCTGTCCAACCTGATAGACAATGCCTTCAAGCACGGCCGCCATGTGCGCGTGACGCTCACGCGCGATGCGCGCCTGGCCGAGATCATGGTCGAGGATGACGGCCCCGGCATTCCCGAGGCCCGGCATGAAGAGGCGTTCCGCCCCTTCCATCGCCTGGATGAGGGCCGCAACCTGCAGACCGGCGGATCAGGCCTGGGGCTGGCCATCGCCCGCGACATCGCCCGCGCGCATGGCGGGGACATCTATTTGGGCAGGAGCGAGCTTGGCGGCCTGAAAGCGACGATCCGGCTGCCGGTCTAGTTGGCGGGCGGCGTGTTCGCCGGTGGCGTGCCGCCCGTCGGGCAGACGCCGCGATTGTCGAGCAGGACCACCACCTGGTCCGATTTCTCTTCGGTTTCGCCTGCAGACCACACATTGGCGTGGTTGGAGAAACGATGGATCAGGCCGCAATCCATGCTGATCTCGAGCCCGCCCGGCCCCAGCCAACGCAGGCGCGGCGGATCGGAGCGGTCGGCTTCCAACACCTCCACCGCCTGGGCGGGATCACGCGATTTCTCGACATAGACGTGATAGCGGGCGGGCGTTTTCTCATCGCCGGCAACCCGCGTGCTGGTGGCGGCGACCAGGCCATCAGGGCTTTGCACCTTTTCCATCACCTCGCCCTTCATGGACGTGCCCTTGCCATCGCCACAGGCGGCCAGCAGGGCGGCGGCGCAGGCCAGGCCTAGGATTTTCGCAGTGTGGCGCATGGCATTTCTCCCTGGAAGTTCCCAAGGAAAAGTTCCGGGGCGAGGAATGGTTCCCGCTGACGATGTCAGCGCAGCTCTTCAGCGCGCTTTTTCGCCGCCTTGAGTGCGCGGGTCATCAGGGCCGGCAGTTCGGGCATCAGCACTTTCAGCGCCGCCTCGGTGGTGCCGCCGGGGCTGGTCACGGCGATGCGCAGATCGGCGGCGCCCGCCTTGTCGGCATCCAGCAGCGCGCCTGCGCCGGCCACGGTGGCGCGCGCGAGTTTTTCCGCATCCGTCCTGGACAGGCCGATGGCAAGACCGGCATCCGTCATCGCTTCCACCAGATGAAAGACATAGGCGGGGCCGGAGCCGGACAGGGCGGTAACGCTGTCTATCAGCGCTTCGCTCTTGACCCACAGGGTCTGGCCCAGCGCCGACAACAGCGCATCGGCGCGCTTCTTGTCGGCAGGGCCGACATTCCTTGCGGCATACAGCCCGGTGATGCCGCGGCCGATGGCGCCGGGCGTGTTGGGCATGGCGCGGACAATGCGCGCCTTCTTCCCCCAGGCTTTCTGCAACGCCGCGACGGACGTGCCCGCCGCAATGGAGATCATCAGCGTATCCCGTGCGATGGCGGCCAGTGCAGGCGCCTCCCCCTTCAACACCTGGGGCTTGATGGCGACGATACAGGCCGTGATCTTCTTCGCCGTCACCTGGGAGGGCGCGGCCGCCAGTGTGATGGCCTTCGATTTCGCCAGCGCCTTTATCTCAGCCGACGGCTTTGGCTCGACCACGAGGATGGATTTGACGCCATTTGCGCGCCAGCCCTTGAGCAGCGCCCCTCCCATCCGGCCCGCGCCGATGAGAAGAATGCTCATGTCAGGCCTGCCCCTGACATTCGAGCACGGCGGCGGCGATGGCTTCCTCGGCCGTCTTGCCGCCCCACAGCACGAACTGGAAGGCGGGATAGTAATGTTCGCAGGCTTCCAACGCGAGGTTGAGCAACGCTTCGCATTGCTGGGCGCTGGCCTCGGCATCGGGGAAGATCATGGCATGGCGGAAAACCACCGTGCCGTCCTGGGGCCACAGGTCGAAATGGCCGATCCAGAGCCGGGCGTTCACCACCATCAGCAGGTCGGCGATGTTCTGACGGCGCACCCCTTCGGTGATGCGCATGTCGAAGGCGGTGGACAGGTGCAGCGATTTCAGGTCTTCGCGCCAGACGAAGCTGAAATGATGGTCGCTCCAACGGCCCGCCACGGAGAGATTCAGCTCGTCGCGGTCGGCCCGTTCAAACGCCCAGCCATTGGCTTCCACCGTACGCTCGAGCAGGTCGAGCGGATGCAGCACGGTCTGGGGTTCATCCATCTGGGGAAAGCGCATGCGCGAAAAGTCCTTGTCCCCTGCAACACAAAACGAAGCAGTTGCGAACCAAACTGGCACAAGATTTCGCGATGGCAAGAGTCGGGGGACTCGTATCCCCGTGGGCAGAAAAGATTCCACAGCTTTGGCACCCATCCACATGGGCGGGTGCGGCGGATTGATTCACCCACAGCGAAGCGGCTTGCAAGCCAGCGTGCTGTTACGAAGCCCATCCGTGCTTCGGTGGATTCGGTGACGAGCGGCGGAAGCGACGGCGCTGACCAACATATTGATCTGGCGCGGCTTTGGTGCGGAACGCCCGCCATCTTGCGTGCGATGGCAAGCTGGTGCGGACTGGTGAAACACCGTCAGCGGTGAATCACCTCCCGGCGGCGGCTTCCAGCGCGGCGATGCGGGCGGCCAATGCCGCATTCTCCTCGCGCGCCTTGGCGGCCATGGCCTTCACCGCTTCGAATTCCTCGCGGGGGACGAAATCCATGTCGGCCACCAGACGCTCCAGCCGCTGGCGCATGAAGGTGTCAATCTCGGCCCGCACGCCTTGCGCCATGCCGGCGGCGTCGGTGAAGGCCTTGGCCATGCCATCGAGGAAGGGATTGTCGGTCTGCGCCATGGGAAGTCTCCTTAGCCCTGCCTTATAGCCCAACTTCACTTGACTTAAACGCCTGAAGCCGCAGGTTACCGCCATGATCCAGGCTGCCCTGCCCTTCCCCGCGATAGACCCGGTGCTGCTGCAACTGGGGCCGGTGGCGCTGCACTGGTATGCCCTGGCCTATCTGGCGGGCGTGGGCCTGGCCTTCTGGGGCATCACCCGCACGCTGGCGAACAAGCGTTACTGGTCCGCACCACCCTTCAATGGCACGCCGCCGGCCACCGCCGACCAGTTCTATGACCTGGTCTTCTGG
>JAEZBK010000030.1 GCA_023427355.1 Pseudomonadota bacterium | reverse complement strand
GCTTTCTGCTTTTCGGGGAAACGCCCGGCTATTCCGCCGCTTCGGCCAGGGCCGGGGCGGCGGCCAGCACGTCCTGGCCGACATGGGCTTCGAACTTGCGGAAATTCTCGCGGAACATGCCCGCCAGCTTGCGCGCCTGCGCGTCATAGGCGCCCTTGTCGGCCCAGGTGTCGCGCGGGTTGAGGATGGCGGCCTCCACGCCCGGAACCGAAACCGGCACCCGGAAATGGAAGTGCGGGTCCACCCGCATCTCCACATGGGCAAGCGAACCTTCCAGCGCCGCATTGAGCAGGGCGCGGGTGGCCTTGATCGGCATGCGGCTGCCGGTGCCATAGGCGCCGCCGGTCCAGCCGGTGTTGACCAGCCAGCAATCGGCCCCATGGGTCGCGATCAGGTCGCGCAGCAGGTTGCCATATTCGGATGGGTGGCGGGGCATGAAGGGCGCGCCGAAGCAGGTCGAGAAGGTGGGCTGGGGTTCCTTGCCCAGGCCCTTTTCGGTGCCGGCCACCTTGGCGGTGAAGCCCGACAGGAAGTGATACATGGCCTGGGACGGGGTGAGCCGCGCGATGGGCGGCAGCACGCCGATGGCATCGGCCGTCAGCATGATGACGTTCCTGGGGTGGCCGGCCCGGCCCGTGGCCGAGGCGTTGGGGATGAAATGGATGGGATAGGCCGCGCGGGTGTTTTCCGCATGGGTGGCGTCATCCAGGTCGAGCGCGCGGGTGGCGTCGTCCATCACCACATTTTCCAGGACCGTGCCGAAGCGTTCGGTGGTGGAGAAGATTTCCGGCTCGGCCTGGCGGGACAGGCGGATCACCTTGGCGTAGCAGCCGCCTTCGATGTTGAAGATGCCGTTTTCGCTCCAGCCATGTTCGTCGTCGCCGATGAGTTCGCGGCTGGCATCGGCCGACAAGGTGGTCTTGCCGGTGCCCGAAAGGCCGAAGAAGATGGCGCTTTCGCCGTTCGCCCCGACGTTGGCCGAGCAGTGCATGCTCATCACGCCCTTGGCCGGAAGCAGCCAGTTCATGATGGTGAAGACCGACTTCTTCATTTCGCCCGCATAGGACGTGCCGCCGATCAGCACGATCTTCTTCGTGAAGTTCACGGCGATGACGGTCTTGGAGGCGCAGCCATGACGGGCCGGGTCGGCCTCGAAGCTGGGCAGGTCGATGATGGTGAATTCGGGGTCGAAGCCCTTCAGCTCTTCCGCCGTGGGGCGGATGAGCAGGTTATGGATGAAGAGCGAATGCCAGGCGAATTCGGTGACCACGCGCACGCTGATGCGATGGGTGAGGTCGGCGCCGCCGAACAGATCCTTGGCGAACAGCTCCTTGCCTTCGGCGTGGCGGAGCATGTCTTCGTGCAGGGCGTCGAACTGGGCCGGTGTCATGGGCTTGTTGTTGTCCCACCAGATCGCGTTTTCCGTATTGGCGTCGCGCACGGTGAACTTGTCATTGGCCGAGCGTCCGGTGTGCTGGCCGGTCAGCACCACCAGCGGGCCATCGGCGGCCAGCTTGCCTTCGCCCCGGCGCAGCGACTCTTCGTAGAGGGCGGGCGCGGAAAAGTTGAAGTGCACGCCCTTGAGATTGCGAAAGCCGTGACGTTCAAGGCCAAAAGCCGACATGGGGGTGACTCCAAAAGGAAGGGACGCGGAAACTAGTCACCCGGCGGGAATGTAACAACGCCGTGCAAACAATGTAAAACCTTTGCATTTCAACTCTTTATCCGTGCAAATGATTTCATCTGCGCTGCGGGATGGGTATGCATGGCCTGCATGGTTTTTGTCGCCCGCGATGCTATGTCTGGCCCATGTCCCTGACCGATGAGGAGCTGGAGCGGTATGCCCGCCACCTGGTGCTGCGCCAGGTGGGCGGTCCGGGCCAGGCGCGCATTCGCGCCGCCCGCGTGCTGGTGATCGGAGCCGGCGGGCTGGGCAGCCCCGTGGCGCTGTATCTGGCCGCCGCGGGCGTGGGCACGATCGGGCTGGTGGATGACGACACGGTCAGCCTGTCGAACCTGCAGCGACAGATCCTGTTTCGCGAGTCCGATGTGGGGCGGCGCAAGGTGGAGGCGGGGGCGCAGGCGCTGGCCGCGCTCAACCCCGGCGTGACGGTGGAGCCGCATGCGGTGCGGCTGACCGCCAAGAACGCCGCGGCCCTGATCGGCCGCTATGACATCATCGCGGATGGATCGGACAATTTCGAGACCCGCTTCCTGGTCAACGACACGGCCTATGCCTGCGGCAGGACATTGGTGTCGGCGGCGGTGACGGAGTTCGAAGGCCAGCTTGCCACCTACAAGGCGCATGACGGCGTCTCGCCCTGCTATCGCTGCCTGTTTCCCGCGCCGCCACCGCCCGGTGCGGTGGGCAATTGTTCGCAAACCGGCGTCCTGGGCGCGGCGGCGGGCGTGATGGGATCCTTGCAGGCGCTGGAGGTGCTGAAGGAAATCACCGGCATCGGACAGGGCATGGCCGGGCGGCTGCTGGTTTACGAGGCGTTAACGGCGCGGATGCGGACCATCACGGTGCCGCGCGATCCGGGTTGTAGTCTTCACAAGTGACCTCCTTTGCTGGCTCAGCCCCTCCGCTGGCCAGCGACAGCCACCTCTCTGGAATTCGCCGGAACAGGCTTAACCACGGTTTAAGCGTGACGGCTGCAAACTTGCCCCATGGGCAATCAGATTCACTTTGAAGTCTTCAAGCGCGTCGGCGCCAAAGGCGGCTGGACGCTGCACGAGGTCTGTTCGGGCCGCGAGCGCGCCATCGAAATGGCGCAAGAGATGATGAAGGCCGAAAAGGCCACAGGCGTGAAGGTGGTCAAGGAAACCTATAACGACGATACCGGCGATTACCTGTCGCTGAAAATCTTCGAGGAGGGACACAACCAGGTCAAGCTGGATCCCAAGCAGGAGGATGCGCCGCACGCCATTCCCTGCTTCAAGCCGGACGATCTGTATTCCTACCATGCGCGCGCCACCATGACGCGGCTGCTGACCGATTTCCTGTCGCGCAACAAGGTGACGATCACCGAACTGATCCATCGCGGCGACCTGCTGGAAAAGCTGGAAGCCACCGGCACCGTCTATCAGCACGCCATCCAGAAGGTGGCGGTGGCGCAGGCCGCCAGCACCACCACGGGCGTGCAGACCATCGTCAAGAGCCTGAACGAACTGACCACACAGGCCTTCAATCGCGTCTATCGCGACCAGCGCAGGAACCTGTTTCCTGAATTGCAGGCCGAGCAGTTCGACGAACTGGCGCGCAAGCTGGCCGGACAGGGCGATGCGCACTACATCTTCAACGGCGCGCTGGCGCTGCACCTGGCCAAGGCGAAGGGCTGGGACGACAAGGTGCACCGGCTGCTGACCATCATGGAATTGGCGCCCAAGGAAGACGCCCCGCGCAAGCTGGTGCTGGGATCGGTGGATGCCATCCTGGCGGAAACACTGAACGGATCGGCGGCGCTGCATGAATTGATGGGCGCGGCCGACAACCTGGCGCAGGCGCTGCGCAACATGGTCGAGCTGTTCCTGGGAAAAAGCTGCAATGGCGCGCGCGCGGGGCTTTCGGGCCTGGCGCATCATTTCGCCGCCGACAGCCTGCCCGAGGCCAAGACGGCCCTGGCGAACCGCATCGTGGCGGAACTGAAAGCCAACAAGCGGCTATGCCCCGATGCCATGGTGGACGAATTGAAGGCGCTGCGCGAACTGGCCAACAAGATCGTGATGGGCGTGGGCAAATATCTGAGCCATGAAGACCTGGTGGCGGCGTTCACGCTGCGGGCCAAGCGGCTGGTGACGCAGGAGACGCTTTCGCCCTACATCGCCGATGGCGGGCCGGACGAGAAGGTGGAGCGGCTGCTGTTCGTCGAGGACAATATCATCGGCGCGGAGAACAAGCGGGCGCTGGCGGCCTTCGTGCTGCCGGTCGTCACGTCCGCGCCGTTCGACAATCATTTCCAGAATGCCAAGCTGCCCCTCCTGGCTCGGCTGCAGAAGCTGGCGCAGATTCAGTCGCGGGTGCTGCGGTCGGGCTTCATTGACGTGACCAAGGCCGATATCGCCGAGAAGCTGGATGCGCTGGCGGTGCAGGTGGAGGCGCGCGGCAGGCTGTTCGATTCGGTCGAGGCGCGCACGCCCAACCATGTCGAGAAGGCGCAGACGCTGCTGAAGCTGGCGGCCACCGGGATCTTCACCGAAGGCCGGCTGGCGGCGGCGGCCCGGGCGCGCATCCTGGGGTACCTGGGCAAACCCGGCTTCCTGTCGGGCTACATGGCCGCGACGAAAAAGGACGGCGTCCCGGCGGATTCCGAGACGGTGATGGCCGAACTGATCGGCCAGTTGGGCAAGATCGGGATCAATGCCGAGACGGGCTTGAAGAGTATAGCCGCATAAGTGTTGAACCCCCATCCGTCGCAAGGCGGGTCTGCCGAAGAAGCAGACACCTTCTTGCGACACCTTGCCCCTTCCTGGTGCTATGGCACCGAAGGGGGAAGGAAGCTGGCGCCAAGCGCATGGTCGCCCGGCGGCTACCGCTGCCGGGCTCGAGCCCGGTTTTTAATGTGCAGCATCCCAGTTATCGGCGGCGCGGGCGTCCACGACCAGCGGGACCGAGATTTCCACCGCGGGCAGCGCGGCCTTTTCCATCACCTGCCGGATAACCGGGATGGCGGTGGCGATGTCTTTTTCCGGCGCCTCGAAGATCAGTTCGTCATGGACCTGCAGCAGCATTTTCACGCTGGGCGGGAGCAGCGGCGGCAGGCGCACCATGGCGCGGCGGATGACGTCGGCCGCCGTGCCCTGAATGGGCGCATTGATGGCGGCGCGTTCGGCCCCGGCGCGGAAGCCCTGGATCTTGGAGTTGATCTCGCGGATATGGATGCGCCGGCCAAACAGCGTCTCGACATAGCCATGGGAGCGCGCCAGCTCCTTGGTCGCTTCCATATAGTCGCGGATGCCGGGGAATCGGGTGAAGTATTTCTTGATATAGTCATTGGCTTCGCCCTGGGCGATGCCGAGCTGGTTGGCGAGGCCAAAGCCGGAAATGCCATAGCCGATGCCGAAATTGATCGCCTTGGCTCGGCGGCGGATTTCGGCCGGCATGTCCTTGATCGGCACACCGAAGATTTCCGACGCCGTCATGGCGTGAATGTCGAGCCCGTCGGCGAAGGCCTTCTTCAGTTCCGGGATATCGGCGATATGCGCCAGCAGGCGCAATTCGATCTGGCTGTAGTCGGCGCTGATGAGTTTTGAGCCCTTGGGCGCGATGAAGGCCTGGCGGATGCGGCGGCCTTCCTCGGTGCGCACCGGGATGTTCTGCAGGTTGGGATCGGTGGAGGCCAGACGCCCGGTGGTGGTGGAGGCCATGGCTTAGGAGGTGTGGACGCGGCCGGTCTGCGGGTTGATATGGCCGGGCAGCGCCTCGGTATAGGTGCCGCGCAGCTTGGCCAGGCCGCGCCATTCCAGCACTTTTTTGGCGATGGGGTGGCCCTCGGCGGCGACGTCTTCCAGCACATCGCTGTCGGTGGACCAGGCGCCGGTCTTGGTCTTGCGCCCGCCGGTCATGCCCATCTTGTCGAACAGGATTTCGCCCAGTTGCTTGGGGGAGCCGATATTGAACGCCTGGCCGGCCAGTTGGTGAATCTCGGTTTCCAGCGCGGCCTGCTGGGTGGCGAAATCGTTGGACAGCTTCGCCAGCATCTTGGGATCGATGGCGATGCCCGCCCGCTCCATATCGGCCAGCACCATCACCAGCGGCCGTTCCAGTGTTTCATACACCGTCAACTTGTTCACCCCGCGCAGCCGGGGCTTGAGAATGTGATGGAGGCGCAAGGTGACGTCGGCGTCTTCCGCGGAATAGCGCGTCGCCTGGGCGACATCCACGCAGTCGAAGGTGATCTTGTCCTTGCCCTTGCCGGTGACGTCGCCGAACGCGATGGGCTTGTGCGACAGGTGCAGTTCGCTCAGTTCGTCCATGCCATGGCCGTGCAGGCCGCCCTCCACGACATAGGACATCAGCATCGTGTCATCGAGCGGGTTCAGGCGGATGCCACGCTGGAGGAACATCAGCGCGTCGAACTTCAGGTTCTGGCCGACCTTGAGGATGGAATCGTCTTCCAGGAGCGGCTTGAGCTTGGCCAGCACCACGGCTTCGGGCAGTTGCACGATGGCCTGGTTGCCGTCGCCCTGTTCCGAGAAGTCGAAGTTCAGTCCGTCACCGCGGCGATGGCCGCACGGGATGTAACAGGCCTGACCGGGCGCGACGGCGAGCGCCACGCCGCACAGCGTGGCCTGCATGGGATCAAGCGAATTGGTTTCGGTGTCGACGCAGATCGTGCCGGCGGCGAAACCGCGCGCCACCCAGGCATCCAGCGCTTTTTCATCCGTCACCGCGACATAGTCGTCGGGATTGATGGGCTTGCGAATGGCCGCATCCTCGGCCGGGATTTCGGCCAGCGCCTGCGGCGCCGGTTCGTCATGGCGCGGCCTGGCCAATGTCGGGGCGGCGGTGATGCCTTCGACATCCTCGACCCCGAAATGCGCGGCGGCGCGGCGGGTCAGCGTGCCGAACTCCATCGCCTTGAGGAAGGCGATCAGCTCCTGCGGATTGGGTTCCTGCACCGCGAAGTCGGAGGC
>JAEZBK010000004.1 GCA_023427355.1 Pseudomonadota bacterium | reverse complement strand
GAGGTGGTGCGCGACAAGGCCGACAACGCCATCATCATCTGCTCCATCGAGAATATCGACGCCATGGGCGTGCATACGGGCGACAGCATCACCATCGCCCCGGCGCTGACGTTGACCGACAAGGAATACCAGCGCATGCGTTCGGCGAGCATCGCCGTGCTGCGCGAGATCGGCGTGGAGACCGGCGGATCGAACGTGCAGTTCGCCGTGAACCCCAAGGACGGGCGCATGGTGGTGATCGAAATGAACCCGCGCGTGTCGCGTTCGTCGGCCCTGGCGTCGAAGGCCACGGGCTTCCCCATCGCCAAGATCGCCGCCAAGCTGGCCGTCGGTTATACGCTGGACGAACTGAAGAACGACATCACCAAGGTCACGCCGGCCTCGTTCGAGCCGACCATCGACTATGTCGTCACCAAGATCCCGCGTTTCGCCTTCGAGAAATTCCCCGGCGCCGAGCCGCTCCTGACCACCGCGATGAAGTCGGTGGGCGAGGCCATGGCCATCGGCCGCACCTTCCAGGAAAGCCTGCAGAAGGCGCTGCGCTCGCTGGAGACCGGCCTGACCGGCTTTGACGAGATCACGCTGGGCACCGACCATGCCGATATCCGCGCGGCGCTTTCGCGCGCCACGCCGGATCGGCTGCGCCAGACGGCGCAGGCGATGCGCCACGGTTTTCCCACCGCCGAGATCCAGAGCATCACCGGATACGATCCGTGGTTCCTGGGCCAGATCGAGGAGATTTTGGCCGTGGAAGCCAGGGTGCGTGCGCAGGGCCTGCCCCGGGATGCCAAGGGCATGCGTGCGCTCAAGGCCATGGGCTTTTCCGATGCGCGGCTGGCGAAGCTGACGGGCCAGAAGGAAGCGGCGGTGCGCGACGCGCGCCAGGCGCTGGATGTGCGCCCCGTCTTCAAGCGCATCGATACCTGTGCCGCCGAGTTCGAGGCGCTGACGCCTTACATGTATTCCAGCTATGAGACCGGCGCGAAGCCGGTTTGCGAGGCCGATCCCAGCGACAAGAAGAAGATCATCATCCTTGGCGGCGGTCCCAACCGCATCGGCCAGGGCATCGAGTTCGACTATTGCTGCTGCCATGCGGCGTTCAGCCTGTCGGCGCGGGGCTATGAGACCATCATGGTCAACTGCAATCCCGAGACCGTCTCGACCGACTATGACACCTCGGACCGGCTCTATTTCGAGCCGCTGACCGCCGAGGACGTGCTGGAAATCGTCGCCAAGGAACAGTCCAAAGGCACGCTGGCCGGGGTGATCGTGCAGTTCGGCGGCCAGACGCCGCTGAAGCTGGCCAACACGCTGCGCGATGCGGGCGTGCCCCTCCTGGGCCCCAGCGCCGCCGCGCTCGCCCTGGCCGAGGACCGCAAGCGCTTCCAGGCGCTGCTGAACGAGCTGGGCCTGAAGCAGCCCCGCAACGCCACGGCGATGACCGCCGAGGAGACGATCAAGGCCGCCAACGCCATCGGTTATCCGGTGATCCTGCGCCCATCCTACGTTCTGGGCGGACGCGGCATGGTGGTGGTGTCGAGCGAGAAGGAAACGCGCGAGCAGGTGGAATCGGGCGAGCTGTTCCGCATCTCGGGCGACAATCCGGTGCTGATCGACGGCTTCCTGAATCGCGCCACCGAGGTGGATGTGGACGCCATCTGCGACAAGGATGGCGAAGTCTTCATCGCCGGCATCATGGAACATATCGAGGAAGCCGGCGTGCATTCGGGTGACAGCGCCTGTTCGCTGCCCCCCTTCTCGCTCAAGCCCGCGCTGATCGCCGAGATCGAGCGCCAGACCGTCGCCATGGCCAGGGCGCTGAAGGTGCAGGGCCTGATGAACGTGCAATACGCCATCCAGAATGACGAAATCTATGTGCTGGAAGTGAACCCGCGCGCCAGCCGAACCGTGCCCTTCGTGGCCAAGGCCGTGGGCCTGCCGGTGGCCGCCATCGCCAGCCGCGTGATGGCCGGCGAGACGCTGGCTTCGATGACGCTGAAGAAGCCCGCGCCCAAGCACATTTCGGTCAAGGAAGCGGTGCTGCCCTTTGCGCGCTTCCCCGGCGTGGACACGATCCTGGGGCCGGAGATGCGCTCCACCGGCGAGGTGATGGGCGCGGACACCAACTTTGCGCGCGCCTTCGCCAAGAGCCAGATCGGCGCAGGCACCCGGCTGCCCACCGCGGGGACGGTGTTCATCTCGGTGAAGGAAGGCGACAAGGACCTGATCGAGGCCCCGGCGCGCGAGATGCTTGGCCTGGGCTTCTCGCTGGTCGCGACGCGCGGCACGGCGAAGGTGCTGCAGGGCCTTGGCCTGCCGGTGACGCCCATCAACAAGGTGCGCGAAGGCCGCCCCCATGTGGTGGACGCAATGAAGAATGGCGAAATCCACCTGATCTTCAACACCACCGAGGGGCGCGATGCGCTGGCGGACTCCTCGTCCATCCGCCGGGCCGCCCTGACCATGAAAGTTCCCTATTACACCACCATGGCGGGGGCGAAGGCGGCGGCACAGGCGATCAGCGCCCTGAAGGGCGACAGTCTTGAAGTCGCCCCCCTCCAGTCTTACTCTTCGTAAAGCAGTGGCGCGCTAGCATATAGAAAAGCGCGACTTATCAAGTATTTAGGCCTTCCCGCCCCGGTCGAACGCCCGGGGGGAGGGTCTTTTTGCCGATGGATTGATACGATGGAAAAAATTCCGATGACCGCCGCGGGCTTCAAGGGCCTGGAGGACGAGCTGAACCGGCTGAAGAACGAAGACCGCCATGAGGTAATCAAGGCGATCGCCGAGGCGCGCGCCCATGGCGACCTTTCGGAGAATGCCGAATATCACGCGGCCAAGGAGCGCCAGAGCTTCATCGAGGGCCGCGTGATGGAGCTGGAAGACCAGATCGGCCGCGCCGAGGTGATCGATATCTCCAAGCTGTCGGGCAAGACGATCAAGTTCGGCGCTACCGTCACGCTGGTGGACGAGGACACGGACGAGGAGCGCAAATACCAGATCGTGGGCGATGTGGAGTCGGATGCGAAGAAGGGCAAGATTTCCCTCTCCTCCCCCATCGCGCGCGCGCTGATCGGCAAGTCCAAGGGCGACACGGTCGAAGTGGCCGCGCCCGGCGGCGCGCGGTCCTATGAAGTGCTGAAGGTCGAATTCGTCTAGGCCGACGCCGCACGTCGTTCTGCAAAAAGGCGCCGCCCGCAAGCGGCGCCTTTTTCCTGCGCCGCGTCTGGAAGACTATTTCTGGCTCTGCTGTTCCAGGTAGCGGCCCATCTGGCGCACGATGCGCAGCGATTGCAGCTTTTCCGGATCGTCGGGCGCGGCGTAAAGCCCCTTGAGCATCGCCATGTCCACATCCGACAGGCTTGTGGCCTGGAAATCGGCATCGCAGCCCTTCACGAAGAGATTGGCGATGCTGGGCGCGGGCTGGCAGCGGCCGGTGGCCGGCGTCTGGGCCAGGCTCATCAGCGACAGGTAATCGCCGATACTGCCCAGAGTCAGCCCGGCGATGGCGTTGGCATCCACGATGATGGTGGCGACGCCCATCTCGGCCTTCAGGCCGGTGCCCAGGCGCGTGATCTTGGCGGGCACGGGCGGCGGGGTGTCGCGTTCGGGATAGAGAATTTCCCAGGGAATATCGAGATGCGGCGCGCCGTTGTAATCGCGGAAGCTGCCAAAGTACCAGGCCTGCACCGGATAGCGCATGGTGAGATCCTTTTGCGGCGAGGCGGCCAGCAAAAGGGAATCCGCCTTCAGCACATCATCCAGAGTCTGCTGCGGTTCCGGCGAGACCAGGATCACGATGTTGGGATGGCAGGGATCGGCACGATCCACCTGTGCGCCGATCTGGGTCGCGACCTCGCGGATGCGGCGTTCCACGACGAAGGCGGCGGCGCGTGTCAGGCCCACCACGCGCGGACAGACGGGCGCCTTCCAGCGGGCGAACTGGCCATCCACGTTCAGGCTGGGCTTCAGCAGCGACTGCACGAAGCGGCGCGACATCTGTTCGTCACGCCAGCGTTCGGCCTCGGTATAGACGGTTTCCGCCTCGCCCACGATCGGCGGCGGGGTCTGCGCCCAGGCGATGCCCGGCAGCGCCAGCATCAGGACGGCGAAAAATGCGCTCTTCATCACGAACCCCACGCTTGCGGGGGCTTTCTAGCATTGCAGGCGGCGGAAGGTTTATCAGGGTTGACACAAAGAGGCCGCCCGCGAAGCGCGGTATAGCCCTTGCCGGGAAGGCCAGTTCCTTGGGTCAGATGATGCCCGGCGCGCGCCCATGGCAAGATATCCCGGGCGTCAGATGACGCCCGGAATAAAGCGCTTGGTGCGGGCGCGGTATTCTTCATATTCCGGGAAGGCGCGGACCAGGACACGCTCTTCATAGATGGAACGGATCACCTGCAGCGCGATGGTGGCCCCGCCCATGATGAGCGACCAGGGCTGCTGGTATTGCAGGATCATGCCCAGCAGGATGACGATTTCGGCGGAATAAAGCGGGTGGCGGACATAGGCATAGGCCCCGCTGGTCACCAGCGTCCGCGCCTCGGGCATGATCGAGAAGGACTTGCCCAGCCGCGCCAGCACCATGATCGCCAGGCCGCTGCCCAACCCGATCAGCAGGAAGACCGTGGCCTGCTGGAACAGGGTCATTTCCGGCACCGGCAGGCGCAACATGCCCACCGCCAGGAAGGTGCCCGCCAGCGCCGCGACGCGCGGCAGGATGCCTTGCGTGCGCAGGATGGGCTTGTCACGCAGCAGCAGCAGCCAGACGCAGAGCAGGCAGAAGAGCCCCGAAAGGCTCAGCGAGGCGAACTGCATCACCATCAGGCTGTCGGCGTCGCCCTCCAGGATCAGCCCGCCCAGGAAGACCAGTGTGGGACGCATCTGCATCGCACTGTTGAGGAACCAGGCCACCAGGGGCAGCGCCACGACCATGTCGTAGGTCTTGGTGTCGCGCCAGACCAGCAGACGGGCATCGGCTGTGGCCTGCCGCAGCAGCGACCAGACCAGCAGCGCGATCCAGGCCGGACCGAACAGGATGACCATGGCCATGCCCATCAGTTCGGCATTGGTCATGCCGGGCTGGGGGAACTGGATGAACAGCGGCATCAGGAAGGATTGCAGCGGCGCCGCCGCCAGGTTCAGCCCCAGGATGATCCAGAAGCGCGGATGGGCGCGCATGAAGGCGATGATGCTGGGCGCCAGATAGAGATAGAGAACCACCACCACGCCGAAGAAGGACGCGCTGCCCGTCGTGAGAATGAAATCCGGCATTGTTTCCCCCATTATTCTGCGTGACCGGGACGGCGCGCCAATAGCGCCACCATCTCGGCGATTTCGGTGAAGTTCCCATCCGGCGCGATTTCGCGCAAGGCCGCGCGCAGTTCGGCCTCGAAGGCCTGCGCCCCCTCGCCCAGCGACGGCAGCGAGCAGACGGAGGTGGAATGGGCGCGCCCGACAATGGCGTCGAGCGTGATCGGACGCCTTGTGGTGACGGAGAGGCCATCCAGCTGGGTGAAGGCGGAGGCGAAGAGAAAAGGCTCGTAGCGGCGATGGCCGCCCGCATCCCGGTCCTTCACATGGGCGAACTGCGCGCGGCTGTGCTTTTCGCGCACCTTGTTGAAGACCTTGTACCAGCGGTTTTCCTCCACCGGCGGATGGGCGTCATGCAGCAGCGCCACGCCGCCATCGGCGTTGATGATCCGGTCCAGCATGGCCAGCGTCGCCGCGCGATCCATCCAGTGAAAGGCGCGCCCGATGGTGACGAGGCGGAACGGCCCCTCGGTCCCCGACAGATCGCCGGAGCCGCCCGCCACGAATCGAATCGGCAGGTCGCCGCCGGCGGCCTTCGCCGCTTCCAGCATTTGCGGTTCAGGATCCATCGCCGTGACCGCCATGCCCATCCGGGCCAGGGGAATCGCCAGGTTGCCCGGACCGCAGCCCAGATCGAGCACCGCATCGCCCGGCTTCAGGCCCAAGAGCGCGGCCAGCCGCCGTATCAGGCGCGGCGGATAGTCCAGCCGGTATTGCTGATAGAGCCCGGCGGTGTCCCGGAAGCGGCGATCCTGCATGGGTTTTTTGAGTGCTTTGCTTTGTCCGTCAGTGGCTTATACTGCGGATCGTCCCCAAACCGACAGGCCCCATGGCAAACATCGCCCTCGTTGACGACGACAAGAACATCCTGGCGTCCGTCTCCATGCTGCTGGAGCAGGAAGGCTACCAGATCCGCACCTTCACCGATCCGGCGGCGGCCCTGACCGCGCTGACCGCGCAGGCGCCCGACCTGGCCATTCTCGACATCAAGATGCCGCGCATGGACGGGCTGGAGCTGCTGCGCCGCCTGCGCCAGGCCAATGAAAGCCTGCCGGTGATCTTCCTGACGTCCAAGGACGAGGAGATTGACGAGCTGATGGGCCTGAATGCGGGCGCGGACGATTATATCCGCAAGCCCTTCTCCCAGCGCCTTTTGCTGGAACGCGTGCGCGCGGTGCTGCGCCGGGCCGAGGGCAAGCCGGCGGCAGGCGCCGCCAACGAACCCAAGAAGGAAGTGCTGGTGCGCGGCAAGCTGGCGCTCGATCCGCAGCGCCATGAATGCACCTGGGACGGCAAGCCGGTGCGCCTGACCGTCACCGAATTCCTGATCCTGCAGGCGCTGGCGCAGCGGCCCGGCTTCGTGAAGAGCCGCGACAGCCTGATGGACGCGGCCTATGACGACCAGGTCTATGTCGATGACCGCACCATCGACAGCCACATCAAGCGCCTGCGCAAGAAGTTCAAGGTGGTGGCGGACGATTTCGACGCCATCGAGACGCTGTATGGCGTGGGCTACCGCTACAAGGAGTAGCTGGCGATTTTCCCGCGCTTCTCATCGCTGACCTGGCGCATCATCGGTTTCAACGCCCTGGCGCTGGTGGTGCTGGCGGGCGGCGTGGTGCTGGTGGAGGCGTCGGGGCGCGGCCTGGTCGAGGAACGCCTCACGGGCATCCAGGAACAGGCGGCCGTGGTGGCCGACACGCTGGCCAACTACGCCACCGATCCGGAAACGCGCCGGGTGCGCGCGCAGCAGGCCGAAGTGCTGCTGCCGCCGCTGGTGGCGCCCACGCGCCTGCGCGCCCGCGTCTATCAGCCCGACGGATTGCTGGCGGTGGATTCGCGGCAGTTCCTGGCGCGCAACGTGGTGCAGAGCGAGGAATTGGCGCCACTGGACACGATGAGCCGCGTCGGCGCCTGGTTCCACCGGCTGTATGACGGCGTAATGGGCGTGCGCCCCTTCACCAGCCCGCCGCGCTACTATGAAGGCGGCAAGAATGGCCGCATCTATGACGAGGTGGAAACCGCGCTGCGCGGATCGGTCGGCACCGCCGAACGGGTGGACGAACAGAACCGGCTGGTGCTGTCGGTGGCGATCCCGCTGCAGCAGAAGCCGTTCCGGACCATCTATGGCGTGCTGCTGGTGTCCACCGAAAGCGGCGATATCGACGAGATCGTGCGGCAGGAGCGGACCACGCTGTTCCAGGTGGGCCTGCTGGCGGTGCTGGTGATGCTGATTTCGTCCGTCTACCTGGCGGGCACCATCGGCGAGCCGGTGCGCAAGCTGGCGGATGCGGCGGACCGGGTGCGCTTCGGCAAGGGCGGGCGCGCGGAGCTGCCGCTGTTTCCCGAACGCACCGACGAGATCGGCGACCTGGCCGACAGCCTCAAATCCATGACCACGGGGCTTTACGACCGCATTGACGCCATCGAGAGCTTTGCCGCCGACGTGGCCCATGAACTGAAGAACCCCCTCACCTCGCTGGCCAGCGCGCTGGAGATGATCGAGCGCACCAGCGACCCCGACAACCGCGCCCGGCTGATGCGGATCGCGCGCGGCGACATCAAGCGCATCGACCGGCTGATCACCGACATTTCCGACGCCTCGCGCCTGGATGCGGAACTGGCGCGCGAGGCGCCGGAGCCGGTGGAGCTGTCGCGGCTGCTATCCACCATCCTCGACATCTATCGCATGACGGACAATCCGCGCGAGGTGCGCTTCGTGCTGGAAGACGAATTGCCCGCAGGCACCATCGTGCGCGGCCGCGACGAGCGCCTGGGCCAGGTCTTCCGCAACCTGATAGACAATGCCGCGTCCTTCAGCCCGCAGGGCGGCGCGGTGACGGTGCGCGCGGGCCTGCAGGACCAGGTGGCGCGGGTGACGGTCGCCGATGAAGGCCCCGGCATCCCGCCCGACAACCTGGAATCCATCTTCGAGCGTTTCTACACCGAGCGGCCGGGCGAGAATTTCGGCAAGAATTCCGGGCTGGGCCTGTCCATCGCGCGCCAGATCACGCAAAGCGCAGGCGGGCGCATCTGGGCGGAGAATGGCGCCGAGGGCGGCGCACGCTTGATCGTGGACCTGCCGGTGGCGCGCGCATGAGCAAGAGCATTCTCGTCCATGGCAGTTGCGTTGCGCTGGCAGGCCGGGGCGTCTTGCTGCTGGGCGCAAGCGGCGCCGGCAAGTCGGACCTGGCGCTGCGGCTGATCCATGACGGCGCGCGGCTGGTGGCCGATGATCGCGTGGTGCTGACCATGAAAGGCGGCCGGGTGACGGCCAGCGCGCCCACAACCATCGCGGGCCTGATCGAGGTCCGGGCGCTGGGGATCGTGAAGCTGCCCGCGCGCACCGCGCCGCTGGCGCTGGCGGTGCAACTGGGGCGCGAGGGCGCACGCCTGCCCGATGCGCAAAGCTGGACGCCGGACGGGCTGAAAGGCGCGCAAAGCCTGCCTCTGCTGCATCTGGACGGGCGTCATGCGTCCGATCCGGCCAAGATTGCGCTGGCCCTGCGGGCTTTCGCGCGGGGCTTGTTCCGCGACACTTTTGTCACCAAATAGCACTGTGCCGGGCGGGGGCTTTTGCTACTGTCCGCCGCCTTACATGGAAGTTTCATGATCGGTCTTGTTCTTGTTACCCATGGCCGCCTCGCCCAGGAATTCATTGCGGCGATGGAACACATGGTTGGTCCGCAAACGCATCTGCGCGCGGTCTGCATCGGCCCCGAAGACGATATCGAACGGCGCCAGCGCGAAATCGCAGCCGCCGCCAAGTCGGTGGACATGGGCAATGGCGTCGTCATCGCCACCGACATGTTTGGCGGCACCCCCTGCAACCTGGCGCTGACGCTGCTGGAGCGCGGCAAGATCGAGGTTCTGGCGGGAGCCAACCTGCCCTCGCTGATCAAGCTGATCGACGTGCGCAACAAGCTACCGCTGGACCAGGCCGTGAAAGAGGCGATCGACGCGGGCCGCAAATACATGCGCGCCGGCAGCGCGGACCTGGGGAACTAGAAGCCATGGGCGAGAAACTGCGCGCCACCGCGATCATCAAGAACAAGCGCGGCCTGCATGCCCGCGCCAGCGCCAAGATCGTCGAGGCTTCGGCCCGTTTCCAATCCGAGATTCATGTCATCAAGGATGGCAATGAAGTGAATGGCCGCTCCATCATGGGGCTGATGATGCTGGCCGCCTCGATCGGGTCGGAGATCGAGATCACCGCCGAAGGCCCCGACGCGGCGGAGGCGATCGTCGCCATGCTCGCGCTGGTGGATGCGAAATTCGGCGAGGAATAATTCGGCGACTTTGTCCGCCTGATTGTTGCCAGGCGCAAAATAGCGTCAGCATCGACGTTGCGCGCGGCAGCATTTCTGCCTCTCAGGCCCTGTTCAATCCTGTTGCCTCAGGCCTGCACGCGGCGGCGCATGTCCAGGCAGGCCTGGTGGATCAATTCGCGCAGCGCGGCCTCATGGATCGTCTTGCCCGCGGGCAGCTTCACGTGCCGCATGCGCTTGCCCGCCCCCTCAAGCAGACTGGCGGGATCGGGCAGCGTTGCGCCCTGGAAGAACCCGATGCTCACATGCGCGCGGAAAGCGCCGACATAGGCGAAAGCCGCCTGGCCGATGCAGGCCGTGGGGCAGCCATCGTGCATGATCTCGTGCACATCGGGGCCACCATCGCGCATGACTGCGAACCAGTGCTGCGCCATCAGGCGCAAAGGCCCTTCGCCGCCCCGGAACCAGGATTGCACCTGCGGATCATCGCGTTGCGCGCCCGGCAGAAGGAACAGGGCCTCTGCGCTCATTGCCGGGCCTCCGGCAGCGCTGCCG
>JAEZBK010000013.1 GCA_023427355.1 Pseudomonadota bacterium | reverse complement strand
GGCCCGGGTCGCGCCGGTCCAGCACCACCACCTGGTCCCCACGCCCGGCAAAGGCATGGGCCATGAAAGCGCCGCTGATCCCGGCGCCAACGATGGCGATGTCGGCCTTGATGCTGCCGCGCAGCGCATGGGTGGCCAGCGGCGGGTGGCGCGTATGGCTCCAGACCGACTGGCCGGTGCGCAAATCCTTGGGGCCACCAGGGGTAATAAGATCAGGCATGGAAATCCATTGCGACTATGCCAACCGAACGTTCCCGCCCCGCCATTGTTCCGTGCGCCCGGATGGTTACATTGCTGCCATGCCCAGCTATCCAGACACCCTGATCAAGACCATCCTGCGCAGCGTCAAGACCATCGCCATGGTCGGCGCGTCGGCCAACGAGATCAGGCCCTCCTATTTCGCGATGATGTATCTGCTGAACAAGGGCTACACGGTGATTCCGGTGAACCCCGGTGCGGCGGGCAAGACCATCCTGGGCCAGCAGGTTTACGCCAGCCTCAAGGAGGTGCCTGCCCCGGTGGACATGGTGGATATCTTCCGCGAGGCAAAATACGCCCCGGCCATCGCGCGCGAGGCGGTTGAAGAAAAAGACCGGCTGGGCATCAAGGTGCTGTGGATGCAGCTGGGCGTCATCAGCGAAGAAGCCGAGAAGATCGCCGCCGATGCCGGCCTCACCGTCATCATGGACCGCTGCCCCAAGATCGAGCATGGCCGCTTCTCGGGCGAGATGGGCTGGCTGGGCATCAACCGCAAGGTGATCGATAACAGGAAGCCCTTGCTGTTCGGCAAGGGCGGCTCGCTCAAACGGCTATAGCCTGACATCACTCCCGCCATGCCACACCCCAGCTGTCATGGCCCTGGTATAAGTGTCATGGCACCGCAGTGCGTAGCGACAGCGTAGGAACGGGCCACCCAGACAGAAGCTGCCCGGCACACCCTTGCAGCCACGCTCAACTCAGGCAGGATGGCGCCCCACACGGAGCCACCCATGTCGCTCGACAACGCCACCCTCACCGTCTTCGGCGATTCCATCTCCGGCAATTGCCTGAAGGTGAAGTTTGTCTGCGACCTGCTGGGCATCGCCCATGACTGGGTCGAGGTCAGCGTCCTGAAGTCCGAAACCCGCACGCCCGAATTCCTGGCGATGAATCCGGCGGGCCAGGTGCCGGTTTTGCGGCTGGCCGACAATTCCGTGCTCAGCCAGTCCAACGCCATCATCCTGCACCTGGCCGAGGGCTCCGACCTGATCCCCGCCGACGCCTATCACCGCGCGCTGATGTATCAATGGCTGTTCTGGGAACAATATTCCCACGAACCCGCCGTGGCGGTGCTGCGCTTCCAGCGGCTCTACCTGAAAAAGTCCGACAGCGAGATCACCCCCGCCCTGGTCGAGAAAAGCGAAAAGGCGCTGGCGCTGATGGCCGATCATCTGGCGGCGCGGGATTACTTTGTCGGCAACCGCATGACCCTCGCCGACATCGCGCTGGTCGCCTATACGCGCTTCGCTGCCGACGCGAAGCTCGACCTGTCACGCTGGCCGCGCCTCAAGGCCTGGGTCGGCCGCATCGAAAGCGACCTGGGCATCGCCCATATCGGTTGACCATATCCCACAGCCATGCGCGTGCGTTTCATCAACGCGCATCATGGCTTGCGCCGAAGTCGCGCGCATCGCCTGTCCACCCTGCCGCGCGATGCGCCTTCGCGCTATCCTGTTGCGATGAAAGACCTGTTCCACCACCACGTCCCGCTATCCACCCCCAGGAGGGAGGGGGGGCTGCCTATCCCGAGAGGTTCAATTCCCCGCGCTTGCCCCCTCGCCCGTCTGGGCTAAAGTCCGCGGCCCAAGAGATTGAACGGAGAAGATCATGGCGGATTACGGCTTCAACACCCTCAGCGTCCATGCCGGCGCCCAGCCCGATCCGGCCACCGGCGCGCGCGCCACGCCGATCTACCAGACCACGGCCTTCGTCTTCGAGGATGCCGACCATGCCGCCGCCCTGTTCAACCTGCAGGTCTTCGGCAACATCTATTCGCGCATCATGAATCCCACCAACGCGGTGCTGGAAGAGCGCGTGGCGGCGCTCGAAGGCGGCCGCGCCGCCCTGTCCTGCAGCAGCGGCCATGCCGCGCAGCTCCTGGCGCTGCACACGCTGATGAGCCCGGGCATGGAGATCGTGGCGGGCCGCCAGCTCTATGGCGGCACCGTCAACCAGTTCAACCAGGGCTTCGCCAAGTTCGACTGGCACGTCAAATGGGCCGACAGCACCGATGCGGAAAGCTTCCGCCCGCTGATCACCGACAAGACCCGCGCCGTCTATATCGAGAGCATCGCCAATCCCGGCGGCATCATCACCGACATCGCCGCCATCGCGAAGATCGCCCATGAAGCGGGCGTGCCCCTGATCGTGGACAATACGCTGGCCTCGCCCTACCTGATCCGGCCTATCGAGCATGGCGCCGACATCGTGCTGCATTCGGCCACCAAGTTCCTGGGCGGCCACGGCAACTCCATGGCGGGCATCATCGTGGATTCGGGCAAGTTCGACTGGGGTGGCGGCAAGTTCCCCACCCTGTCAGAGCCCTGCCCATCCTATCACGGCATGCGCCTGTGGGAGACCTTCGGCGACATGGCCTTCGCCATCGCCTGCCGCGTGCTGGGCCTGCGCGACCTGGGGCCCGCGCTTTCGCCGATGAACGCCTTCCTGATCCAGACCGGTATCGAAACGCTGCCGCTGCGCATGCAGAAACATTGCGACAATGCGCTGGCGGTGGCGCAGTGGCTGAAGACCAACCCCAAGGTGGAATGGGTCAACTATGCCGGCCTGCCCGACAACCCTTTCTACGCGATGCACCAGAAATACTGCCCCAAGGGCGCGGGCAGCGTCTTCACCTTCGGCCTGAAGGGCGGCTATGAGGCGGGCGTCAAGCTGGTCAATGGCGTCAAGCTGTTCAGCCACCTGGCCAATATCGGCGACACGCGCTCGCTCATCATCCATCCGGCCTCGACCACCCACCGCCAGTTGGCCGACCAGGATCGCGCCAAGGCAGGCGCGGGCAATGATGTGATCCGCCTGTCCATCGGCATCGAGGACGCCGCTGACATCATCGCCGACCTGGAGCAGGCGCTAGGCTAGCGGCTTGCGCAATTCGTGTGCGTGCCAGACGGCAAGGCAGAACAACAGGGCTGCCGCCGTCTGGTGCAGCGCCGACAGACCCAGCGGCGCCTGGAACAGCAGCGTGACGATGCCCAGGAAAATCTGCAGCGCCACCAGGATGGTCGCGCCCTTGCCGGTGTTCTTGGCGGCGCTCTTGTTGGGCTGCTTGATGGCGGCCATATAGACCAGCACCGTCAGCCCGGCGATGACATAGGCCATCATGCGGTGGTTGAACTGGGCCAGGCCCGGATTCTCGAAGAAATTGTGCCACCAGGGCGAATAATAGAACGCATCGGGCGGCGTGAAGCGGCCATTCATGTCGGGCCAGGTGTTGTAGATCAGCCCCGCATCCAACCCCGCCACCAGCGCCCCCAGCAGGATCTGGAAATAGACCGCCGCGATGAACCACAGGTTCAGCCGGGGCGCCCAGCCGGACTTGGCGGGCCGCAGGTAATCCAGCGCCGTCCACACCATCGCGCCCAGCAGGATCACCGCCGCGCCCAGATGGATGGCCAGCCGCATGGGGGCCACGCTCACCCGCGTCTCCAGGCCTGACTGGACCATCCACCAGCCGATCAGGCCCTGCAGCCCCCCCAGGGCGAACAGGATGACAAAACGCGGCCACTCCTTCCGCGCAATCGCGCCCGTTGCGGCGAACCACAGGAAGGGCACGGCGAAGAACAGGCCCAGGAACCGGCCCAGGAAGCGATGGCCCCACTCCCACCAGAAAATGTTCTTGAACGCGTCCAGCGTCATGCCCGCATTTTCCTGGGCATATTGCGGGATCTGCTTGTACTTCTCGAACGCCTCCAGCCATGCCTCGGTGCTCATGGGCGGAAGCGCGCCCATGATGGGCTGCCATTCCGTGATGGACAGGCCCGAGCCCGTCAGGCGCGTCAGCCCGCCCACGATCACCATGAACAGGATGATCAGGATCACGGCCAGAAGCCAAAGGCCCACGGCGGTCCGCGATTTCCAGAAACCGGGTTTCATCATGGCGGTCATCTGATACCTTCCCGGGGCAGCCCAAGCCAACGTCCCATGACGCCGCACACCAAGAAGTTCATTGCCGCCATCCTGATTATCCTGGTTTGGCTGCCCGTCTATGCCGGTTTCATCATCGGTCTGGCCGCCCGGATCCTGCCCAATGCCACCTGGTATCTGGAATTGCTCTTCTACGCCCTGGCGGGAACCCTGTGGATCATTCCCATCGGCCTGGCGTTGCCATGGATGTACCGGGATACGAGCCGCAAATCGTGATTTCTGACGACACCAGCCGCCAGCGTTTCGAGCAGGAGGAAGACGGCAAACTGGTCTTTGCCAGTTACCGGATGCGCGATGACGCCCATGCCCTGGTGCATGTCGAGGCGGACCCGGCCCTGCGAGGGACCGGGGCGGCAGATCGCTTCATGACCGCGCTGGTGGCGCATGGGCGGCAACAAGGGATCAGGTTCGCCCCTTACTGCTCCTATGCACGTGCCTGGTTTCGCCGCCACCCCGAGGCGTCTGACGTCCTGGCGAATTAAGCCGCCACGACCTTCTGGCGCTGCTCGCCCAGGCCATCAATGCCCAGGCGCATCTCGTCGCCCACTTTCAGGAAGACCGGCGGCTTCTGCCCAAGGCCGACACCTGGCGGGGTGCCAGTGGTGACGATGTCGCCCGGATGCAGGGTAAAGAAGCGGCTCAGATAGGCCACCAGAAAGGCTGGCTTGTAGACCATGGTGCTGCTGTTGCCGTCCTGAAAGCGCTTGCCGTTCACCTCCAGCCACATGGGAAGGGTGCCGGTGTCGCCGATCTCATCCTTCGTCACCAGCCACGGCCCGACAGGGCCGAAACTGTCGCAGCCCTTGCCCTTGTCCCATTGACCGCCAGGCCGCTTGGTCTGGAATTCGCGTTCCGACACATCGTTCACCAAGCAGAAGCCCGCGATGTGATCCAGCGCCTCCGCCTCGGTGACATAGGACGCCTTCTTGCCGATGACGAAGCCCAGTTCCACTTCCCAGTCGAGCATGGTGGAATCCTTCGGCTTGATGACATCGTCATTGGGGCCGGACAGGCAGGACGTGGCTTTCATGAAGAAGACCGGCTCGGACGGCAGCGGGTTGCCGGTTTCCGCAGCGTGGTCGGCAAAATTCAGACCGATACCAATGAACTTGCCTACGCCGCTGACGCAGGCGCCAAGACGGGGGCTGCCAGTGACCCTGGGGAGGTTGGCAGGATCGAGAGCTGCCAGCTTCCTGAGGCCCTCTTCGGACAACGCGGACCCGGCAATGTCGCCGATCACGCCCGACAGGTCGCGGATGCCCCCCTCCTTTTCGAGAAGACCCGGCTTTTCGGCACCCACGGGCCCGTAGCGCAGCAGCTTCATATCGTCCCCATCCCCTGTTTTGTCACAAGTTATTGGCCAGAAAGGGGAGTGGCAAGCGATTCTGGGAACTTCCGTCGGCCGCTATCGTTGGAACTCCTGGAACCCGGGGGACGTCATGCGCAAAACTTCCAAGCCGACACGCAAGCAGATGGAAAAGGATGCCAAGACCCATGCGGTCTGGAAGGCAAAGATATTGGCGCCGACCCTGGCCGCCCGGCTAGGCAGCACGCCGGCCACCCGTTTTCGGGGCAACCCCGATGTTTTTGGCCGACTGGTAGAGGACCATGACCGTCACCGCGCCCTGATCGCGATGATCGAAGAAACGCAAGGCAAATCGCCCGTCCGGCAAAAGCTGTTTCGCGAATTGGTTCGCGAAGTGAAATCGCACGCCGCCGCAGAGGAACAGGCGCTGTGGTCAACGGTATTGCGCAATCCCGACACGACCGATGACGCGCGCCATGCCGTGGCCGAACACAAACAACTCGACGACATGCTGGCGGACCTGGCCGCACGCCATATGGCCTCTCCTGCATGGGCAAGACGGTTCAAGAAAATGAAGGAAAAATATCTCCACCACATTCGCGAGGAAGAGCAGGAGCAGTTCGTGGCGGCGGAAAAACATTTGAGCCCATCCGACACACGACACATGCGCAGCGTATTCAGTCTCCGAAAGAAAGCGGAGAAAGCGGGCACGAAGATCGAGAAGAAGATCAAACTGAAGGACTAGGAGATAAACGGGCAGCCACATCCAGAGCCCCCGCTCTGGAGCCCGGTCATCCCACACCTGGAAGAAGAAAATGGTCGGAACGGCGGGATTTGAACCCACGACCCTTTGCCCCCCAGGCAAATGCGCTACCAGGCTGCGCTACGTTCCGACACCAGGCTGATGAACCCGAGGGCGCGGAGATACAGGGGCTTGGGGCCCCGGTCAACGTTTCCCGCAAAACTTGTAGCCCGCCCCCGGGATCAGCCTCGGACGGCCTTGAGACGTTGTTTGAGCCCCAAAAGCTGGGCCAGCAGCAGTTCCAGCTTTACCCGTTCGGATTCGGCCAGAAAGGGCTTTTCGGCGAACATGTCCATTGTCTGCACCGGACGCATGGTCAGAACCTGCTGGACGGCCACCGGCGGCACGGCGCGAGGCATCGGCGGCAACGGGGCGGCCGGCGTGAAACGCGCGCCCCGGCCGATTTCAGCCACATGGCGTACGCCACGATCCTTGAGCAGCTTCTGAACGCCCTTGATGGTCAGGCCATCGCTGTAAAGCAGGCGGCGAATACCGCGCAGCAGGTCCACGTCCTCCGGACGGTAGAAACGGCGGCCACCCGCGCGCTTGATCGGCTTGATCTGCGGGAAACGGCTTTCCCAGAAACGCAGCACATGCTGCGGCAGATCAAGATCGGTCGCAGCCTCGCTGATGGAGCGGAAGGCTTCCGGCGACTTTTCAGCAAACGCAAACGCAGGTGATGACAAGCTTTAATCCTCACCTTCTGCAGGAGGAGTCTGGCCATTGATGACCGCCTTCAGAACATGGCTGGGACGGAAGACCAGAACGCGGCGCGGCGCGATCGGCACTTCCTCACCGGTCTTGGGGTTGCGCCCCATGCGCTGGCTTTTCTGACGCACGGCAAAGGTACCAAAGGAGGACAGCTTCACCGTCTCACCGCGCGCGAGCGCGCTGCACACTTCCTCGAGCATGTCCTCGACCATCTGAGCCGAGTCGGTGCGCGACAGGCCAACAGCCTGGAAAACCGACTCCGTCAGGTCGGCACGCGTCAAAGTTCCCGTAGCCATGGCCCCCGCGACTCCAAATATCCACAGGAGCCTAGGACTGGCCGGAAAGGCCGTCAAGATCAACAGGATAGAGGGTTACGCTAAAGTTCGCCTACCAACGCAGCAGGCAGGCGCCCCAGGTGAAACCGGCGCCCATGGCTTCCAGCAGCACCAGGTCGCCCCGCTTGATCCGGCCGTCCTGCACGGCCGTCACCAGCGCCAGGGGGACCGAAGCGGCCGAGGTGTTGCCATGGAATGCGACGGTGGACACCACCTTGGCCGGGTCGATGCCCAGTTTCCTGGCGGTACCGTCCAGGATCCGCTGGTTGGCCTGGTGGGGGACGAACCAGTCCACCTCCGATACCGGTATGCCTGCCGCCAAAGCCGAAGCCTCAATGGCCGCCGAAATATTGGCGACGGCGTGCTTGAACACTTCCTTGCCCTGCATCCGCAGAAGACCGGTGCCACGGGTCGAGGATACACCGCCATCGGTGTGCAAAAGATCGTGCAGCCGGCCATCGGAGAAGATGCGGGTATTCAGTATGCCCTGGTCGGAATTGTCGCCATGTCCAGCATGGGCCTGCAGCACCACCGCCCCCGCTCCATCGCCGAACAACACGCAGGTGGCACGGTCCGTCCAATCCAAAACCCGGCTCATCGTCTCGGCGCCGATCAACAAGACGGTCCGCGCCTGGCCGGTGCGGATCATGCTGTCAGCCAGGGACAAGCCATAGATGAAACCGGAACAGACGGCCTGCACATCGAATGCCGCGCCATGGCTCATGCCCAACCGGGCCTGCACCATGGTGGCGACCGAAGGGAATGTGCGGTCCGGCGTCGTGGTGGCGACGATGATCAGATCCACTTCGCCTGCGTCTATGCCCGCATCGGCCAGCGCCACGCGGGCCGCTCCCAGCGCGAGGTCGGATGTGCACTGTCCATCTTTGGCGATATAGCGCTGGCGGATGCCCGTGCGCTCGCGAATCCATTCATCGGACGTGTCCACCCTCTTCGCCAGGTCATCATTGCTGACGACATTGTCGGGCAGGAAGGCGCCGCAACCGATAATGCGTGCACGGATCATGTC
>JAEZBK010000322.1 GCA_023427355.1 Pseudomonadota bacterium | reverse complement strand
TGTTGGTGCCGTCCGGCGTCACGCCCATCTGGACGATGTCGGCGCCCAGCTCCCACAGCACGGCGGGCGCGACCTTGTAGGCGGCGCCATTGGCGCAATCTATCACGATGCGCATGCCATCCAGCCGGACATTGCGCGGAATGGTGCGCTTGGCGAATTCGATGTAGCGCGCCTGGCTGTCGTCAATGCGCTTGGCGCGGCCGATGCTGGCGGAGGGCGCCAGCCCCTGTTCCAGCCCGTTCGCCATCAGCTTCTCGATTTCCATCTCGATCTCGTCCGACAGCTTCTGCCCGTCGGGTCCGAAGAACTTGATGCCGTTATCCTCGTATGGATTGTGCGAGGCGGTGATCATCACGCCGATATCGGCGCGCAGCGAACGGGTCAGGAAGGCCACCGCCGGGGTCGGCAGCGGGCCGAACTGGAACACATCCATGCCCACGGCGGTGAAGCCCGACACCAGGGCGCTTTCGATCATGTAGCCCGACAGGCGCGTATCCTTGCCGATCACCACCCGGTGGCGATGATCGCCGCGGGTGAAGATGCGCCCGGCGGCCATGCCGGCCTTCATGGCCACTTCCGGCGTCAGCTTGGTGGTGTTGACGCGGCCGCGAATGCCGTCGGTGCCGAAATATTTGCGGGTCATGCGGATGTCCGTGAATGGAGGCGCCTGTGGGCGCGCAGTGTAGCGCGAATGGATAACAAGTCCCTTGCGCGGCGTCGCGTCACCAAGGGTTACCGTCTCTTACCCTGGTTTTTCCAGTTTTTTCAACGTCTTGACCGCAGCACACAAGGTGCCGGGACCATGGGTGCGGATGGCGTCCGCGCCGGACGCCGCCAAATGGAGTTCGGCCGCCAGGGTGGCGCCCTGCACCTCCGGCCCCAGGGGCGGACGGCCCTCGCGCAGGAAGGACTTGCGCGACACCGACACCAGCAGCGGCAGGCCATAGCGCGCCTTCAGTTCGGGAAGGCGGCGCAGGATCTCGAAACTGTTCTGCGGGTCACGGCCCAGGAAGAACCCCATGCCGGGATCGAGCATCAGGCGTTCGCGCGCAATCCCTGCCGCCGTGAGCGTCGCGATGCGATGGTCGAAGAAGCGCGTCACGCGCCGGAATATCTCGGATGTGGGCACGTCCATGCCCACCGCGATGCCGCCTTCCTGCACCATGTGCATCACCACCAGGCCGCATTTGGCGCGCGCCAGCGCCGGATACAGCGCATCGTCGGGAAAGCCGTTGATGTCGTTGATCCAGCCCACCTTCTGCTCCAGCGCCCAGCGCTGCACGATGGGCGAAAAACTGTCGATGGAAACGGTCAGCCCCTTTGCCTTCAGCGCGGGCACCACCGCCGCCAGCCGGGTGATCTCCAGCTCGGCGGGCACATGTCCGGATTTGGGATTGGAGGACGCCGCGCCGATATCGATGACATCGGCGCCCGATGCCGCCAACGATTGCGCATGGGCGATCGCGGCATCGGGATCGAGAAACTTCCCGCCATCGGAGAAGCTGTCATCGGTGATGTTGAGGATGCCGAAGATCTGCATGACGGCGCCACCTAACGGCGCGGCGGGCCACCCGACAAGCCCAAACAGGGAAGGGCGGCCACAAGGACCGCCCTTTCCTGTTCATGACTGAAAGATCCTACCGCGGCTGCGGTTCCGGGCTGATGATCGGCCCCGGACCGGCGCTGGGGCGCGGCTTGCCCACGGCCGGGACGGATGGCCCCTCGCCGCGCGGCACCACCGGCTCCTCATAGGGGGTGCGCACGGGCGCAATCCCCTTGAGCAGCGCCACGATCTCGTCGCCGGTCAGGGTTTCGTATTCCAGCAATCCCTTGGCCAGAACATGCAGGTCGGCATTGCGATCGGTCAGGATGGTGCGGGCGCGATTATACGCCTCGTCCACGATGCGCTTGATCTCGCCGTCGATCTTCTGCGCCGTGGCTTCCGAGATGTTCTGGGTGCGCGACACCGAATGGCCCAGGAAGACTTCTTCCTGGTTCTCGGCATAGGCGATGGGGCCCAGGCTGTCGGACATGCCGAAGCGCGTCACCATCGCGCGGGCCATGCGGGTGGCCTGCTCGATGTCGCTCTGCGCGCCGGTGGTGACCTTGTCGTGGCCGAAGATCAGTTCCTCCGCCAGGCGGCCGCCAAAGGCCACGGCCAGGTCGGCATTCATCTTCTGGCGCGTCAGCGACAGGGCATCGCGTTCGGGCAGGCGCATCACCATGCCCAGGGCGCGGCCGCGCGGGATGATGGTGGCCTTGTGCACCGGGTCGGAGCCTTCGACGGTGACGGCGATCAGCGCATGGCCGGCCTCGTGATAGGCGGTCAGCTTCTTCTCTTCCTCGCTCATGGCGAGCGAGCGGCGCTCCGCGCCCATCATCACCTTGTCCTTGGCGTCTTCCAGCTCGTGCATGGTGACGACGCGCTTGCCGCGGCGCGCAGCCATCAGCGCGCCTTCATTGACCAGGTTGGCCAGGTCGGCGCCCGAGAAACCGGGCGTGCCGCGGGCAATGACCTTGGGATCCACGTCCGGCGCCAGCGGCACCTTGCGCAGATGCACGCGCACGATCTTCTCGCGGCCGGCCAGGTCGGGATTGGGCACCACGACATGGCGGTCGAAACGGCCGGGGCGCAGCAAGGCGGGGTCCAGCACGTCGGGACGGTTGGTGGCGGCGATCAGGATGACGCTTTCGGAGGCCTCGAAGCCGTCCATTTCCACCAGCAACTGGTTCAGCGTCTGCTCGCGCTCGTCGTTGCCGCCGCCCAGGCCGGCGCCGCGATGGCGGCCCACCGCATCGATTTCGTCGATGAAGACGATGCAGGGATTGTTCTTCTTGGCCTGCTCGAACATGTCACGCACGCGGCTGGCGCCCACGCCCACGAACATCTCGACGAAATCCGAACCGGAGATGGTGAAGAAAGGCACGTTGGCCTCGCCCGCCACGGCGCGCGCCAGCAGCGTCTTGCAGGTGCCCGGCGGGCCGACCAGCAGCACGCCCTTGGGAATACGGCCGCCCAGGCGCTGGAATTTCTGCGGATCGCGCAGGAAGTCCACGATTTCCTTCAGGTCGTCCTTGGCTTCATCCACGCCCGCCACGTCTTCAAACGTGACGCGGCCCTGCTTCTCGGTCAGCAGCTTGGCGCGGCTCTTGCCGAATCCCATGGCCTTGCCGCCACCGGCCGACATCTGGCGCATGAAGAAGATCCAGATACCCACCATCAGCAGGACGGGCAGCAGGAAGTTGAGCATGGAGAGGAACCAGGGCGTCTCCTCCTGCGGCAGCACCTTGGCGTCCACGCCATTCTGCTTCAGCAGCGGCCACAGCGAGGTATCATTGCCGGGCACGATGGTGGTGAAGGGCTGGCGGTTGGCGAATTCGCCCGTCGCCTTGTCGCCCTGCAGGGTCAGGGTGCGGACATCCTTCTTCTCCACATGCTCCAGGAACTTGGAATAGGTGATGGGCGGATTGGCCGGCTTGGTGCCGGTGTTCTGGAAGACGTTGAACAACACCACCAGCAACACGGCGATGATGATCCAAAGGGCGAGATTTTTCAGGTTGTTCAACGGACTTTACCTTCCTGGCGCGGGCCTTGGCTGGCCTGGAGCACGCCGCATGCCGGGGGCTTCCCCGCCCTAACGAGATAGGAACGCTTCTAGCCTGTTTCCAGCCAGCAAAACGTTAAGCCCTTCCCCCTGCCCCCGC
>JAEZBK010000264.1 GCA_023427355.1 Pseudomonadota bacterium | reverse complement strand
GGACGGCAAGATCGCCATCGAACCGAAGATCACCCATGTCCTGTCGCTGGACGAGATCAACAAGGGCTTCGTGCTGATGCATGAAGGCAAGTCCATCCGTTCGGTCGTGGTCTATTGATGGAACGGGTATCCGCCAGCCCCAGCCATGGCGGCACGCAGGGTGTCTATACACACGCATCGTCCGTGACCGGCACGCCGATGACGTTCTCCGTCTTCGTGCCCGATCATGCGCCGGGCGCAACACTGCCGGTGGTCTGGTACCTGTCGGGCCTGACCTGCACCCATGCCAATGTGACGGAAAAGGGTGAGTATCGCGCCGCCTGCGCCCAACATGGCCTGATCTTCGTCGCGCCCGACACCTCGCCGCGCGGGCCCGATGTGCCGGGCGATCCGGCAGGCGCGGGTGATTTTGGGCTGGGCGCCGGCTTTTATGTCGATGCAACCCAGGCGCCGTTCGACCGCCATTATCGCATGTGGTCCTATGTCACCGAAGAATTGCCCGCGCTGGTGGCGGCGCATTTTCCCGCCGACATGGCCCGCCAGTCCATCATGGGCCATTCCATGGGTGGGCATGGCGCCCTGACGGTCGGTCTGCGGTATCCCGAACGGTTCCGTGCCGTGTCGGCCTTTGCGCCGATCGTTGCGCCGTCGCAGGTTCCCTGGGGCCAGAAGGCGCTGGGCGGTTACCTGGGCGATGATCCCGCGGCCTGGCGGGCCCATGACGCGGTGGCGCTGATCGAAGATGGCGCGCGGCTGCCAGAGCTTCTGGTGGATCAGGGCGAAGCCGATCCGTTTCTGCAAAACCAGTTGAAGCCGGACCTGCTGCAATCGGCCTGTGCGAAGGCCGGCGTCGCGCTGACCTTGCGCCGACACGCCGGTTATGACCATGGCTACTACTTCGTCTCCAGCGTCATGGCGGACCAGTTGGACTGGCACGCGGCGCGGTTGCGCTAGAAGGTGATCTTCACCGAAGGCGTGCTGCGCGTGTGATCGCCATGAAACACGGCCTCGATATTGTTGCCGTCGGGATCCAGCAGGAACGCCGCATAATAGCCGGGATGATAGGGCCGCTCCCCCGGCGCGCCATGATCCCTGCCCCCTGCACGCAGCCCCGCCTTGTGGAAGGCGTCCACCATGGCGCGGTCCTTCGCCTGGAAGGCCAGGTGCTGGCGGCCTGTCAGGATGCCTAGCGATTCCGGCCCATTGGGGCTGGAGACGAACAGCTCGTCGTACCAGAAATGCTCCTGCGCCGCGCCGCCCAGTGGCACGCCCAGCGCCTGGAAGATCGCGTCATAGAAGCGGCGGCTGGCGGCAATGTCCTTCACCACCAGTTGCACATGGTCGATCAGGCGCCCGCGATGCAGTTCCATGGTTTCCATCAGAGGGTCCTTTCGCTGAAGCTGATATTTACCTGACAAGACGTGCGACACGCTGTCCGGTTCCGAAGAGCGCGCCGCGCCATCAAGGCGCCGCAATCAAACGGCGTCCTTCACGCGCCCCAATCGGAGACAAGCAATGTTGTGCCCCGCCTGCAAGGTTGACCTGGTCATGAGCGAGCGCCAGGGAATCGAGATTGATTATTGCCCCAAATGCCGGGGCGTATGGCTTGACCGCGGCGAGCTGGACAAGATCATCGAACGCAGCGGCGTCGAAGAGACAAAAATGCGCGAGCGCTATGCACCGCCGCCGGAACGTGGCGGCTATCCCGATGGGCGCGGCTATCGCGGACGCGACCGCGATGACGATGATGACGATCGCTTTGGCGGTTTTGGCGGTCCCGGCGGCTTCCTGGGCCGCCTCTTCGACTAGCGCCGCAGCGGGAACAGCGCCCGCAGCGCCGGATCGCGCAGCCACAGTCCGCCCCACAGGACCAGACCCAGATAGATGCTGAACAGCGTATGGCTGAACAGCGGGCTGCCCACGCGCAGATGGGTGGCCATCGCGCCGCCCAGAAGGCCCGTGGTCAGCACCGCACCCAGCACGCTGGTGCGTGGCCACAGATACAGCAACACGCAGACCAGTTCGAGAATGCCGATGGCGAACGCGTAACCCGGCGGCCAGCCGAGCTGGGCCAGCGTATCTTCGGCCACCGGCATCATCAGCAGCTTGGGCGCCACCGATGCGCCCAGCATGAAAAGGGCGAACAGGCTGGTCAGGGCCCAGCCCGTGCGCTGCATCGCCTGCTGGCTCATGAATTGGCCGCCGCTTCCAGTCTGGCGATATCGATCTTGACCATCGTCATCATCGCTTCCATCACCTTGTTGACCTTTGCCTGGCCGTTCATGATCTGCGGCAAGCCGGCATAGTTGATCTGCCACACCACCCCGAACTTGTCCTTCGTCCAGCCGCAGGCGCTGGGCCGGTCGGCCAACGCGTCCCACATCCTGTCGATGTCGGCCTGGGTCTCGCAGGCCACGGAGAGCGAGAAGGCCTCGTCCAGCGTGAAATTGGAGCCGCCATTCATGAAGATCAGGCGCTGGCCCGCCAGTTCCAGCTCCACCACCATGACCTGGCCGGCCTTCCCCGGCATGAATTCGCCATAGCGGGAAACATTCAGGATGCGCGAATTGGGAAACAGCGCGACATAGTAATTGGCGGCGTCCTCGGCCTGCGTGTCGAACCAGAGAAACGGGGTGACGGATGTGATGGTCATGGTCTTTGTCCTCAGCGTGTCTTGGCCAACGCCTCAAGCTGGTCGGCGACCACGCCCCAGCCCTCGGCAAAGCCCATCTTCTCGTGTTGCAGCTTGTCCGCCTCGTTCCAGTGGTGACAGGTGGCGATGTAGCGGGTCTTGCCGCCTTCCGGTTCGAAGGTGATGGTGGCGACCATGAAGGGCGCGCCGTCCTTGGCCACCCAGTCGCCGATAAAGGCGTCCGTGAACACCAGCCTGC
>JAEZBK010000319.1 GCA_023427355.1 Pseudomonadota bacterium | reverse complement strand
GCTGTCCACCGTGTGTCATCTGTCGGGCACCAGCATGTAGCCGACGCCTCTGACCGTCTGGAGATAGAGTGGCAGCTTGGGGTCATCCTCGATCTTGCGGCGCAGCCGCGTCACCTGCACGTCGATCGAGCGTTCCAGCGCCACGTTCAGGCGCTTGCACAGGTCGGCGCGGGAAAAGGGCCGTCCGGCGTGGGCGGCGAACAGTTGCAGCAACGCCGCCTCCGCCCCCGTCAATTTCACCGGCTTGCCGTCGCGGGTCAGCCGCCCGCCTTCCGGATCGAACACGGCGGCTCCCATGCGGACGGGTTCGCTGGCCGGGGTGGGTGCCGTTCCGGCCGTTCGCCGCAACAGGGAATTGATGCGAAGCAGCAGTTCGCGCGGTTCGAAAGGCTTGGGCAGGTAATCGTCGGCGCCGCGCTCCAGCCCCTCGATGCGGTCGGCGGCGTCGCCCCGCGCCGTCAGCATCAGGATGGGAACGGCCGAGCGCTGGCGCAGATCGCGGGCAAAATCCAGCCCGGATTCCCCGGGCATCATGACGTCCAGGACCAGCAGGTCGAAGGTCATGCCCGCCATCAGCGCGCGGGCTTCGGCGGCTCCCGCTGCGGCGCTGACCCGGTAGCCATTGGTGGCCAGGTAACGCTGCAAAAGCGCGCGCAACCGCTCATCGTCATCCACGACGAGAAGATGCGGGTCGTTGGGAATCATGGCTGCCATGCCGGGAACCGATGCCAAAAGGCCTTGGGCGGACTTGCCGTTTTCGTCTCCGCCATGCTGCAATACCTAAAGCCCGGACCGGGATGGGGGCAAGCCCCCCGGGGTGGCGCAACAAGGCAAAGACCTTCGGGGCACAAGTCCCCGCAACAGGGAAGACGTTTCATGGCCGGTGTGATCCCCTTTGACCAGCGCGATGGCGTGATCTGGCATGACGGCAAGCTGGTTCCCTGGAAGGATGCCAAGACCCACGTGCTCACCCATGGCCTCCATTACGGCTCCTGCGTGTTCGAGGGGCAGCGCATGTACAATGGCACCATCTATAAGCTGAAGGAGCATACCGAGCGCCTGTTCACGTCTGCCGAGACGTTGGGCATGAAGATTCCCTTCACCCAGGAAGAGATCAACCAGGCCTGCATTGACGTCTGCAAGGCCAACAACATCGTGGATGGCTATTTGCGGCCTGTCGCATTCCGTGGCAGCGAAATGATGGCCGTGTCGGCCCAAACCACCACGATCCATGTCGCCATCGCCACCTGGCCCTGGCCGTCCTATTTCAGCCCGGCGGAAAAGCTCAAGGGCATTCGCCTCGATATCGCCCGCTACAAGCGCCCTTCGCCGGAAACCGAGCCCGTGCATGCCAAGGCTGCTGGCCTCTACATGATCTGCACCTTGTGCAAGCATGAGGCCGAGGCCAAGGGTTATGCCGACGCCATGTTCCTGGATTATCGCGGCTATGTCAGCGAGGCGACCGGCGCCAATGTCTTCTTCATCAAGGATGGCGAGATCCATACGCCGATCCCGGACTGCTTCCTCAATGGCCTGACACGCCAGTCGGTGATCCGCATCGCGCGTGAGCGTCAGCTCAAGGTGGTCGAACGCCACATTCTGCCCGAAGAGATGGGCAGTTTCAGCGAATGTTTTCTCACGGGTTCGGCGGCGGAAGTGACGCCCGTGCGCGAGATCGGTCCCTATACCTTCACGCCCGGTATACTCACCGAGCAGTTGATGAACGCCTATGCCGACGAAGTCCGTGGCGTTGCGGCGAAGGTGCCTGCTTAGGGCTCTGCCCAGACGATCAGGATGGCGCTTGTCACCAGCAAGGCAATTCCAGCCGCCTCGCGCAGCGTCGTGCTTTGGCGGAAGACAAGACGGCTGACGGCCTGTGCAAACAGGACTTCCACCAGCGCCAGGGTTCTTACACTGGCTGCCGTGGCGAGCGCGAAGGCCAGGAACCACATCTGCGAAGCTGCCGCGCCCGCAAACCCCGCCGCCAGCGATGGCCGCCAGTGCGCCATGACCCGGACCAGGACGCCCCGGCGCAAAAAGCCGAACCATGCAAACAACAGCACGGTTTGCAGGGTCAGTCCCGTGGCCAGCGCGAAGCTTGCTGGTACCAGGTAATCGCTGCGGTCCAGTGCCAGGATGGCGCCGCGATAGCCGATGGCCGAGGCAGCGAACAGCGCCGCCGATGACAGGCCCAGTAGCAGGGGCGTCCATCCGCTGCCTTCGAGCGCGCGGGGCTTCACCGAGATCAGCACGACCCCAAATGTTGCGAGGAGGATGGCGGCCGCCATGAGGGGGGACAGGTGGTCGCCCAGCAGGGTCACGCCCATCATGGCTACCATTACTGGCTCGCTTTTCAGGTATGCGGTGGTAACGACGAAGGATCGCCGCTCCATGGTCATCAACATCAGCGCAGTGGCCCCTATCTGAGTCAATGCGCCCACCGTTATCCATGTCAGGAAGGATGGCGTTGCAAGGGGGAGTTCATCTCCCGTGACAATCAGGGCGATGGCCAGGAACAGCAACGCAAAGGGCAGTCCGAACAAAAATCGCACCAGCGTGGCGCCCAAAGCGCCAAGCTGTGGGGTCAAGTGACGCTGAAGGCTGTTGCGCGCAACCTGTCCCGCGGCGCCCAGAAGCGTGAAGAAGGCCCACAGCATTTAGCGCGGCTTGGGCTCGGTGCTGATATGCGCCATGCCATTTCGGAAATAGATCACGCCCGTATACACGGTCAGGGCGGCTGCGATCCACAGAAGGGCGTAGGCGATGATCTCGTAGCTCGAAGCCGGAATGCCTGGCACGAATTTGTGCGCCAGGGGTGTCAGGATCATCGCCCCGATAGCGACCATCTGGACCGCGGTCTTGAACTTTGCGATGGCGGTCACAGGCACGCTGACGCGTGTGCCTGCCAGGAATTCCCGCAAGCCTGAAACCAGGATTTCCCGTGATAAAATGATGACGGCGGGCGCCAGCTTGAGCAGGCTCAGCATGCCATCGGGGCGGACTGCATTGAACGTGCCTTCGGCCACCAGCATCATAAGCGCTACCGCCACCAGTACCTTGTCGGCAATGGGATCGAGCATGCGGCCAAAATCGGATCCGGCATTGAGCTTGCGGGCAGCGAAGCCATCCAGCCAGTCACTGGCGCCGGCAATTGCGAATATGAAAAACGCGATCAGCCGCGCGGCGTCGCCCGGCATCACAAACGCGATGGCGAAGACAGGAACCAGCAGGATGCGCAGGACAGTAATGGCGTTGGGCAGGGCGAGCATGTCGGCGCACTTTAGAACGCCTCACAAATGCCGTCACCCGTGATTTTTGGGTGGGCCGTCGGCTTAGTTGGGATGGAAAAAGTCAAAAATCTTGCGCGCCAGCGTGGCGCTTACGCCCTCCACGACCGAAAGGTCCGCCAGGCTGGCGGACGATACCGCCTTGGCCGACCCAAAATGCTGCAACAGGGCGCGTTTTCGGCCCGCCCCGATGCCGGCGATTTCGTCCAGCGGGTTGGCGCCGATGGCTTGGCTTCGTTTTTTGCGGTGCCCCCCGATGACGAAACGGTGGGCCTCATCACGCAGTCGTTGCAGGTAGTACAGGACTGGGTCCTTGGGTTCGAGACGGAAGGGCGTCTTGCCAGGAAGATAGAAATGTTCCCGGCCCGCATCGCGGTCCGGACCCTTGGAAATGGAGGCAAGGGCAACATCCTCTACTCCAAGGTCGGCGAAAACCTGCGTTGCGACCGCCAATTGTCCCGGCCCCCCGTCGATCAACACCAGGTCCGGCCGCCGCCATTTGTCAGTCGCAGGGGCTTCGGACTCCTCCTTGACCATGCGGGCAAAGCGGCGGCTCAAAACCTCGCGCATCATGGCATAGTCATCGCCGGGCGCCAGGTCGGCGGCCTTGATGTTGAACTTGCGGTACTGCGCCTTCTCAAAGCCTTCGGGCCCCGCGACAATAAAGGCGCCCAGCGCGTGAGCCCCCTGGATGTGGGAGTTGTCGTACACCTCGATCCGCCGAGGCGGTAATTCCAGGCCAAAGGCGTCCGCCACGCCTTCCAGCAACTGTGATTGTGCGCCGTTCTCGGCCATGCGCCGGCCCAACTGCTCACGCGCATTTGCAAGGGCGCGCTCCATGATCTCACGCTTTTCTCCTCGTTGCGGTTGCGTGATTTCAACTCTGTGGCCCGCGCGGGTGGAGAGGGCCTCGACCATGAGCGCCGTTTCCTTCATCTGGTGGGAAACCAGCAATAGTCTTGGAGCTGTGCGCTCATCATAGAACTGGCCGATAAAGGCTTCCAAAACCTCCTGCGGCTCCATGTCGAACGGCTGACGCGGGAAATAGGGCTTGTTCCCCCAATTCTGTCCGGCACGAAAGAAGAAGACTTGGATACAGACCTGTCCACCCTCACTGTGCAGGGCGAAGAGATCGGCTTCTTCGAAGCTGGTGGGATTAATGCCTTGGGACGCCTGAACATGGCTCATGGCACGCAGCCGATCGCGCAATCCGGCGGCACGTTCGAACGCCATGTCGTCCGACGCCTGGGCCATCTCAATTTTGAGCGCGTCCTGCACGGTGCTGCTGTGACCTGCCAGAAAAGCTTCGGCTTCCTGCACCAGAGCTTGGTAGCCCATGCCGTCAATGCGCTGGACACAAGGGGCGCTGCATCGCTTGATCTGGAACAAAAGACAGGGGCGTGTCCGGCTGTCAAAAACAGAGTCCGAACAGGATCGCAGCAGGAAGGCCCGCTGCAACGTATTCAGGGTGCGCGTCACCGCGCCGGCGGAAGCAAAGGGGCCGTAATAGTGCCCTTTGCTGGTGCGTGCACCCCGATGCTTCAGCAATTGCGGAAAAGGGTGGTCCTGGCGCAGCAGAATGTAGGGGAAGCTCTTGTCATCGCGATAAGAGACATTGTACCGGGGCTTGAGCCGTTTGATCAGGTTGGATTCTAGCAGCAGTGCCTCGGTCTCGGATGCCGTGGTTACGAACAGCATCTCCGCCGTTTCGGCGACCATGCGGGTTAGGCGTTCGCTATGGACGCGGCCTTGAGCATAGGAGCCAACCCGTTTTTTCAGGCTCTTGGCCTTGCCGACATAGAGTACGTCACCTGCCGCATTCATCATGCGATATACGCCTGGTGCGTCGGGCAGGGTCTTGAGATAGGCCTGGATGCGGGCTGCGCCGGTCAAGGGAGGGCTATGGGGCGCGTCGGAACTCATAACGACAATATATTAGCGCATCCGCTCTATTTCTATCCCGACGCTTTCGGCAGCGGTCAGGGCTTCGAGTTTCTCTACCCGAACCCGCACGGTGCGCACCCGCGCATCTTCAAAGCAGGCGGCAGCGATGCGCTCGGCCAGGGTTTCGGCCAGGCGGACATGCCCCTCGGCAATGATGGCGCGAATCCGCTTCTCGATCTGGTGGTAGTCCACCACATTTTCCAGCATGTCCTGGGCGTCACCTGTCTCATCGGTGGCCAGGTCCAGGTTGATCCGCACCTTTTGGGTGCGGCCTTCCTCGTTGCGATAGACGCCGATATGGGCGGCAAGTTCCAGGTTGCGGATGAAGACATGACGGATGCCGCGCATGGCGCTGGCGATACGGGGCTCTGTCTTGGTCATTCCCTTACCATCACATCAGGGGTTTGCCAGATCAGGTGCTGTCCTCCATCCACAGCAATCATCTGGCCTGTCACGGCGGGTGCCGCCAACAGATAGCGCACGGCGGCGCAGATATCGGCCGGGTCGGCACCGTGACCCAGCAGCGTTGCATCACGCTGGCGGTCGAAATCCTCGGCCGACTGGCGTTGGTTGCGCAGGACCGGGCCCGGTCCCACTGCATTCACGCGAACGCGCGGCGCCATGCCTTGCGCCAGCGTGGTGGTCAGCCAGTACAATCCTGCCTTGGACAGGCTGTAGGACAGGAATTGTGGATTCGGCTTCAGCACCCGCTGGTCAATGATATTGATGATGTTGCCCTGTTCGCCCGCCGGCAATCGCGTGGCAAATTCCTGCGACAGCACCAATGGCGCGCGCAGGTTTACTTCCATGTGGGTGTCCCAGCTTCTTCGGTCCGCACTCTGCCAATCGTCGTTCTCGAAAATAGAGGCGGAATTGATCAGTGCGGTAAGCGGGCCAATGACATCTGCGGCACGCGATACAAGCGCTTGGACGTCCGCTTCCTTGGACAGGTCTGCCCCAAGCAACACGGTCTCACCTCCCTGTGCTGCCACGGCGGCTGCAACGGCCTGTGCGTCCTTCTCGCTGCTATTATAGTGCAGTGCCACGTTCCAGCCTTCGGCCGCCAGGTCCAGGGCGATCGCGCGCCCCAGCCGTTTCGCGGCACCGGTGACAAGAACATTCTTCAAGTGATGAAACCCACCAGCTTCTTGGTTTCCGCCACGATCGGCGCCGCAATGGCCCGCGCCCTTTGTGCGCCGTCGCGCAGGATGCCGTCAATCTGCTCCGGATCGGCCAAGAGACGTCGCATTTCACCCGCTATGGGTGAAAGTTGCGCCACGGTCAGGTCGGCCAACGCGTTCTTGAATTCGGAGAACTGCTTGCCGGCGAATTCACCGATCACATCCTCCAGTTTCCGGTCTGACAAAGCGGCGTAGATGGAGAGCAGATTTTCTGCTTCCGGACGGCCTGCCAGCCCATCCTTGTTCTCCGGCAGCGGATTGGGATCGGTCTTGGCGCGACGAATTTTGTTCGCAATGGCGTCGGCGTCATCGGTCAGGTTGATGCGCGACAGGTCGCTTTCGTCCGACTTGGACATTTTCTTTGTACCATCCCGCAAGGACATCACACGCGTACCCGGTCCCAGGATCACCGGCTCAGGCTGGGGAAAGAAATCCGGTGCCTGGAAGTCGTTGTTGAATTTTCCCGCGATGTCGCGCGCCAGTTCCAAGTGCTGCTTCTGGTCCTCGCCCACCGGAACATGCGTTGCCTTGTAGACCAGAATGTCGGCAGCCATCAGAACCGGGTAGGTATAGAGGCCCACACTGGCACGTTCCTTGTGCTTGCCCGATTTCTCCTTGAACTGGGTCATGCGATCCAGCCAGCCAAGGCGCGCCACGCAGTTGAAGATCCAGGCCAGCTCGGCATGCTCCGGAACCTGCGCCTGGTTGAAGATGGGCGAGCGTGCCGGATCAATCCCGCCGGCGATATAAGCAGCCGTTACCTCGCGCGTCGCGCGGGTCAGTTCCGCAGGCTCCTGATCGACGGTGATGGCATGCATGTCCACCACGCAGAAAAGACAGGGCATCTGGTCCTGCATCTTCACCCAGTTTTTCAGTGCACCCAGGTAATTGCCCAGATGCAGGGTGTTGGTGGGCTGCATGCCCGACAGGACGAGGGATTTGTGGTTCATGGGTGGCTCAAATAGCGAAGCTGTTGGCCGCCATCAAGCGGCAGGCTTGGTGGCAGCGGCTCCACCAAGTGCAGCCGTCAGACGGGCCTCGATCGCCGCCAGCCGGGCCGGATGCGTGATCTTGTGACCGAAACCGTCGCGAATGTAGAAAACGTCCACCGCCTTCTCGCCATAGGTCGCTACCATCGAAGTCGAGATGGACAGGCCTGACTCGAAGATGGCCTGGGTAATGTCATAAAGCAGCCCGGGCCGGTCCAAGCACTCGACCTCCACCACCGTGGCGAGTTGCGAGGCGTCGTTATCGAACAGAACCTTGGGCTTGATGCGAAAGGCGCTGGCCTTGCTGCGCTGCTGTTTCCCTTCCAGCGCCTTGCGCGGCCAGACTTGCCCACGGAGGGTCTTTTCAATGGACTGGCGCAGGCGCATCAGCCGCTCCTTGTCGCCAAAGGCTTCCCCGTCGGCATCCTGGACGGAAAAGACATCGAGCGCGAAGCCATCGGTGGTGGTGAAAGCCTTTGCGTCAACGATGCTGCCGCCGGACATGGCGATGGCGCCGGCGAGTTGGCTGAAGAGGCCCGCATGGTCGGGTGTGTAAAGCAGTATCTCGGTCACGGCGCGGAAGGTGTTGCTTTCTGCCGCCAGCACCAGCAGCTCGCCACCGGCATCCGCCGTGGCCATCAACCGGGCATGGCGCTCCTGTTCTTCCGGTTCGAAGGCCAGCCAGTAATTGTCATAATGACGGGTTAGGGCCCGCTCTCGCTGCTGTGGAGTAAGGTCCTGCAGTCGCGCTGCCAACGCTTCGCGCGCGGCGGCAACGCGCGCACCACGCGCGGGCGCCTGGTCGCCGCCGGTCATCATGTTTTCAGCGGCGTAATAGAGTTCGCGCAGCAATTGGCCTTTCCAGCCGTTGAAAACCCCCGGGCCCACGGCGCGAATGTCGCAAACGGTCAATATCAGCAGCAGCCTGAGCATTTCCGGGGTCTGCACCAGCGCCACAAAATCGCGCACGGTCTTGGGATCGGAAACATCACGGCGCTGGGCAGTGTCGCTCATGACCAGATGATTTTTCACCAGCCAGGCAACAGCGCGGGTATCGCTGTCCGACAGGCCCAGGCGAGGGCAGAGTGACTCGGCAATCGCAGCCCCCACAAGGCTGTGATCGCCTGGCAGGCCCTTTGCCATGTCATGCAGCAGGACGGCGCAATAAAGCGCTTCCCGTGACTTGATGCGCTTGATTACGTCACTGGTGAGTGGGTGTTCCTCTGTCATCTCACCACGTTCGATCGCGGCGATATTGCCAATGGCGCGGATCAGGTGCTCATCCACAGTATAGTGGTGATACATGTTGAACTGCATCAAGCCCACGGCATGACCAAATTCGGGAATGAAGCGCCCCAAGACACCGGCCTCGTTCATGAGACGCAGTGCACGTTCCGGATCGTTGCGGGAAGAAAGCGTTTCGAGGAAAGCGCGGTTTGCGGCTGGATCCTCGCGAACCCTGTCCGTGATCAGGTCCAGCGCGCGCGTCACGCTGCGCAGGGTGGCGGGATGGATGTCCACCTGCTTGGTGTCGGCCACATGGAACAGCCGTATCAGATTGGCGGGGTCTGCCCTGAAGATTGCCGGATTGGCGCTCAGCCGCCCGTTTTCGACATAGAAATCATCCTCAGGGCTGCGCTGCCTGAGGAAACCCGGCAGTATCCGGCGCAAGGAGGGGCGTGGCTTGCGATGTTGTTCCTCGAGCGCGGCGATGAAGATGCGGGTGAGATCCCCGACATCCTTCGCCACGAGGAAATAGGCGCGCATGAAGGCTTCCACCGCGCGGCGAGGCTTTTCAGCGTCGGTGCAGCCCAGCGCCGCGGACAGGGCGGGTTGCACATCGAAGGACAGTCGCTCCTCGGCGCGGTCCAGCAGATAATGCAGATGCACGCGGACATTCCATAGAAAGGCTTCCGCCTTCTGGAAAATCTTGAACTCGTCCTTGCTGAAGACGTTGTGTTCCACAAGGTCCGCGGCGTTTTCAACACGATAAAGATACTTGCCGATCCAGTAGAGGGTCTGCAGGTCACGCAGGCCGCCTTTGCTTTCCTTGATGTTGGGTTCGACCAGATAACGGCTTTCGCCCTGGCGGGTATGGCGCGCCTTGCGTTCGGCCAGCTTGGCTTCCACAAAGTCGCGGCCATTGGCGGCCGCATCGTCCCAGAATTTCTTTCGCAGTTCGTCGAACAGGCTTTTGTCGCCGCACAGATAGCGGGCTTCCAGCATAGCCGTGGCAATGGTGACGTCGGTCCGTGACAGGCGCAGGGCCTCCGCCACGCTGCGGCTGGCATGGCCAACCTTCAGGCCAAGATCCCAAAGCATGTAGAGAATGAACTCGATGACCCCGTCACCGCCAGGGACTGGGCGCGCAGCGCGCAGGAACAGGAGGTCTATGTCCGAGCCCGGTGCCAGTTCACCGCGGCCATAGCCCCCGGTTGCGGCCACTGCGATCTTATCGCCACGTACGCCCAGATGGGTCAGGGCGAAGGCATGGATGTGGGTGATGATGGCATCCTGCAGTGCGGAGAGGGCGCGCGCGGCGGGGAGCCCCTCCAGCCCGTTCTCTTCCACGGCTTTGCGCACCCGGGCGCGGCCTTCGGTGAAGGCTCCCTTGAGGACGATGAGGGCCGCCTGCCTGCGGGCCGGCGGCTCCGCCTGCGCGGCGGATACCTCTGCCAACGCGCGTGAAAGCGCCCCGGCGTCCAGCAGGTCGCCAAGCGTCAGGTTGGAAACCTGCGGCTTCTCCAGGCCCAAGGTGGAACCTCCGAAATGGGGGCGGATCATAGTTGGCGGGGGCCGGGAAGGGAAACCGGGAACCGGAAGGGACTTGCAGGGTTAGAAAGGCAGCCCCTGGAGATCCACCCCATGCGCAGCTTCCTGTTCTCCGTCGCCCCGCTCGCCGTCGCCCTTGGCGTTGTTGGCGCCGCCACCGCCGCCTTCGCGGCCATGGATGAACCTTTCACCGTGGGCGACGTCACTGCCGTCTGCACGGGCGTCGGTTCGGCCAAGGACAATCCCGAATGGGCGAACTATCCCGTCAAGCTCGTGCTGGCCAATGGGGCCGGTGAAAACCTGGCGAATGCCCATTTCACCGTCACCCGGGACGGCAAGGAAGTGCTGAAGACCCATTGCGGCGCCCCCTGGCTGCTGCTGAAGGGCCCGGCGGGGAACTATGCCGCCACCGCCATGGTGGCCGAGAGCGGTCCTGCGACCCGCAGCGCCAGCTTCAACCTGGGGGCGGGCGCGCAGAAGGAAGTGACGCTCATGTTCCCGGCTGCCGGTCAGCAGGCTGCCGCGCAGTAATCACCCCCTGAA
>JAEZBK010000214.1 GCA_023427355.1 Pseudomonadota bacterium | reverse complement strand
CCAGGCTTCCTGCTGCGCCTCGCTGTAATCCTCGCCCGTCAGCTCCTCGATGCTCGCCTGATAGATCTCGATGAGCAGCGGCAAGTCGGCGGGGAGGAAGGGACGAAGTCCCGGTTTCGGCAATGACTGTCCCATCAGCGTGCAACCTCCCAGGTAGTCGTACCGTCCTTGTTGTCCTTCACGACCACTTTGAGCGCAGCGAGCTCATCGCGAATGCGATCGGATTCACTCCAGTTCTTGGCGGCGCGCGCTTCCTTGCGGGCGGCGATCAGGGCCTCGACCTGATCGGGATCGACCGAAAGCGATGCCCGCTTGCGGGCCTTCCACGCATCGGCCCCCTCCAGAAGGAAACCGAGGGCACGCAGGTTCGCGCCGAGTTCATCGTGAGCGCCTCGGCTGTCGAGGGCATGCAGCTCCGCGAGCATTTTCGGCGTGTTCAGATCATCGGCGAGCGCTTCGATGACCTGGGCGGAGAACGCGGCAGAGGTTCCCTCGCCCACATGATCGTACCAGCGGTCGAGAATCTTCGTGCTTTCCTCCAGACCCGCCACCGTCCAGTCGATAGGCTGACGGTATTGCGTGCGCAGCATGTTGAAGCGCAGCACCTCGCCCGGCCAGTCGGCCAGGAGCTCGCGGATGGTGAAGAAGTTGCCCAGCGACTTGGACATCTTTTCGCCTTCGACCTGCAGGAAGCCGTTGTGCATCCACACGCTTGAGAGCGGATGGCCGTGGTTGGCGCATTCGCTCTGGGCGATTTCGTTTTCGTGGTGCGGGAAAACCAGATCGATGCCGCCGCCATGGATGTCGATGGTCTGGTCGGGGCCCAGCTTCGCCGCGATCATGGCGGAACATTCGATATGCCAGCCGGGACGGCCACGGCCCCAGGGGCTGTCCCAGCCCGGCGTGTCGGCATCCGACGGCTTCCACAGCACGAAATCCATCGCGCCTTTCTTGTAGGGCGCCACATCCACGCGCGCGCCTGCGATCATCTCATCCAGGCTGCGGCGCGCCAGCTTGCCGTAATCGGCCTTCTTCGAGACATCGAACAGGACATGGCCCTCGCCCAAATAGGCGAAGCCTTCGGCCACCAACCGCTCGATCATGGCGATCATGCCGCCGATATGTTCGGTGGCGCGCGGCATCGCGTTGGGGTCGAGGCAGCCCAGGGCGCGCACATCTTCCAGATATTGCCGCTCGGTGGTGGCGGTCAGTTCGCTACGCGCCTGTTCGATGCTGCCGCCCTTTTCGGCCACGATCTGCGCGGCGCGGGCGTTGATCTTGTCGTCCACGTCAGTGAAGTTGCGCGCATAGGTGACATGGGCCGCGCCATACTCATGCCGCAGCAGGCGGAAGAGCAGGTCGAAGACGATGGCCGGGCGGGCATTGCCGATATGGGCGAAGTCATAGACCGTGGGGCCGCAGACATACATGCGGACATTCTTCGGATCGCGCGGGGTGAACGCGTCCCTGGACTTGGTGAGCGTGTTGTAGAGCTTGATCGGCATGGTCGGTTCTTAGCGTGATTTGCGGGCTGACCCCTCCCCGAAAAATCCCGGTGGATTTTTCGACCCTCCCTCAAGGGGTGGGTTGTGGGATTGAGGCTGTGAAGGGCGGGCAGGCAGAAGGGTTTCGCGGGGCTAGCCGCAAATTCGGACCGTACAAATGTGACGCAGAGTGGTCACGCCGTTTTCCCTTCGAGCCGCGCCAGGGTTCTGGCGCGCCCGATCAGGGGTAGCAGCTTTTTCAGTTCCGGTCCATCGCCCCGGCCCGTCAGCGCCAGGCGCAGGGGATGGTAAAGCCCCCTGCCCTTGGCGCCGGTGGCGGCGGCGACCGCCTTGGTCCAGGCGGGCCAGGTGGTCTCGTCCCAGGGTTCGGGCGGCAGATGGGCGATGGCGGCGGCGCAGAGCGCGGCATCTTCGATCACCGGCGTGACCGGGCCGGTGACCAGCGCGGCCAGCGCAGGGGCATCGGACAGACGGTTCAGGTTGGGGCGGATCGCATCCCACACATCCTCGCCCACGCCCGCACGGCCGGCGACCATCGGGTACGGCATCTGGTGCAGGGTTTTGGCATTGAGCGCCAGCAACTCCTCGGTGTCGAAATGGGCCGGGGCGCGGCCGATCTTGCCGAAATCGAAATCGGCCGCGAGTTCGGCCAAGGACAGGAACGGCGCGACGGGATCGGAGGTGCCGATCTTCGCCAGATAGGCGCAGGCCGCGATGGGCTCGATGCCGTCGTCGCGCAACTGCGCCAGGGAGAGCGAACCCAGGCGCTTGGACAGCGCCTCGCCCTTGGCGCCCACCAGCAGCGGATGATGGGCAAAGTCTGGCACCGGGCCACCCAGCGCCTGGAAGATTTCGATCTGGGCCGCGGTGTTGGTGACATGATCCTCGCCCCGGATGACATGGCTGATGGCCATGTCGAGATCGTCCACCACCGAGGGCAGCGTGTAGAGAAAGGCACCATCCTCGCGCACCAGCACGGGATCGGAGAGCGTGGCCGTATCAATCTCGACCGGACCACGGATCAGGTCGGTCCACGCCACCTTGCTGCGGCTGAGCTTGAAGCGCCAATGGGGCGTGCGGCCTTCGGCTTCCCATTTCGCCCTGTTGGCGGGATCGAGCGAAGCGCGGTTGTAGATCGGCGGCAGGCGGCGGGCCTTGAGCAGACCCCGCTGGCGTTCCAGTTCGGCTTCGGTCTCGTACGCCGGATAGATATGGCCCGACGCCTGCAGGCGATAGAAGGCGGCGCTGTATTTGGCCAGGCGGTTCGACTGGCGATCGGCGGCGTCGTGCGCGAGGCCCAGCCAGCCCAGATCGCGATGGATGGCCTGTTCGAATTCCTTCGTGGAGCGCGCGGCGTCGGTATCGTCGATGCGCAGGATGAACTGGCCGCCATGCTTTTTGGCGAAGAGCCAGTTGAGCAAGGCGGTGCGGGCATTGCCGACATGCAGCAGGCCGGTGGGAGACGGGGCAAAGCGGACTTTAACGGGCATCGCGGAAAGCATTCGTGATGGGATAGCGGCGGTCGCGGCCGAAATTGCGCGAGGAAATCTTCACGCCCGGCGGGGCCTGGCGGCGCTTATATTCGGAAATATAGAGCAGGTGCTCGATGCGCTTGATGGTGGCGGCGTCATAGCCCCTGGCCAGCGTGTCTTCGAAGCTCATTTCGCGCTCGACCAGACATTCGAGGATGCCGTCGAGGATGTCGTAAGGCGGCAGGCTGTCCTGGTCGGTCTG
>JAEZBK010000212.1 GCA_023427355.1 Pseudomonadota bacterium | reverse complement strand
TACGAGACTGGGTCCACCGGACCTGCTCGTGGGCTGCGCGCACGGCGGGTTCACCCCGCCATGCGGCCCTTGTCCTTGTCGCGGCGCGCCTGCTGCGGCTGATAGGCCTTGCGGGCATGGGCCTCGCAATAGGGCGAACCGGCCTTGGGGCCACGGCCGCAGAAATGGAATTCGGTCGCGGCGGGATCGCCGATGGGCCAGCGGCACATGCGGTCGGAAATGGTCAGCACGGTGGCGAAATTGCCGTCATCCAGCTGCAGCGGATCTTCCTCCACCACCACGGCGGGGGGCATGGCGTTGCGCAGGGTGCTGGCCTTGGGGGCCGAAGGCAGGCGGGGGCGGTCGGCCCGGGCCGGGCTGGCGCGTCCGGCCAGGCCCAGGCGGTGCACCTTGCCGATCACCGCGTTGCGGGTCACCCCGCCCAGGGCGCGGGCGATCTGGCTGGCCGAAAGACCCTCGGTCCAGAGACTCTTAAGCTGCTCAACCCGGTCGTCGGACCAGCCTGCCTGTGTCATTTGCGAAAGCTCCATAAGCCAGCCTCTTTAGGCGGCGGTGCCCGGTCGGCGACTCGCCCCGGGCCTCCCAGCCACCACATATCGTACCGCCCCCGGTGCGCTGCACAAGCGTTGCAGGCCCACCCCAACCCCTTGTCCACAAGACTCAGGGTGAGTCGGCTGTTGGGAGAATCCGGTGTGACAGGGACAGGCCAAGGTCTGGGCGCTTGCCGCGTCCACCGTTCGGGCCGGTTACGGAACCGAATATCCCATCGTCTCGATGATGCCGTCCGCGCCGATCAGGATGCGCAACGTCACCGCGCCCTTTTCGAAGTCCACCTTGAACACATCCTGTCCGCCCGCCGCGACTTCGGCGAACGTCGCCGTCTTGATTGCTCCAAAGCTTGTGAACTGCGCGCGGCTCTTTTCGATCTGCTGGCGCAACGAGTCAGCCAGGCCTGGCGCCATCGTCGCGTAATCCGGCGTGCCCGCCACGATGTCGTGTATCACCTTGCGGATCATCGGCTCGCTGCGGGGATCGGGCGTCCCCGCCTTGCGCCGCGCCGCCACCGCTTCGGCGGCCCGCTGCAGATCCTGCGCCGTCACGCGCACCGCCCGCACGGGCGCGCCGCTGCCGCTGGCCGGATGCATCAGCATCGCCTCTGCGGGCGCGGGGCCTGCGCCCACGAATTCCACATCGCCATCGGGCAGGGCAGGGAAGAAGCGGCTCTGGCTGGCCGCATGAAGCGGCGCCTTGATCGGCTGGCCGCGCATCTGCAGCACCAGCCGCCCATCCTGCACCGTCACCTCGGCCGTCGTCGTCGCGCTGACGCGATAAAGCCCCGCATACCGCGCCAGCGTCGCGCGCGGCACCGTCACGGTGCGGCGGTCGCTGGGGATCGTCACGGTCTTGTTGTCCAGCGCGATCGCCGCCAGCTTGGCCGCCAGCGTGTCGGTGCCCGGCCCGTTCAGGTTGCCCAGCACGATCACCGTCAGCCCGTCATCGGGATAATGCGCCAGTTGCGTGTTGAAGCCGTCGATGCCGCCGCCATGGGAGATCACCCGATGCCCGGCCACCATGCGCGCATTGACGCCCAGGGCATAATCGTCGCGCACGGCCGTCGTCATCCGCGCCAGCGTGGCGGGCTTCAGCACCTTGCCGCCGAACAGACCGCGCTGCCAGCGCAGCAGGTCGCCCGTGGTCGAATAGAGCGCCCCCGCCGCATAGGGCACCGTCATGTCGATGTAATCGGCATTCTGCGGGCCCGGCGCATAGCCGGCCGCGCGTTGCGGCAGCACCGTCAGGTGCGAGTCATAGCCCGTGTCCGTCATCCCCAGCGGCGCGAAGATGTTGTCGGCCAGGAATTTCTCATAGCTCTCGCCGCTGATCGTTTCGATCAGCATCCCCAGCACCACATAGCCGGTGTTGGAGTAATTCCAGCCCTCGCCGGGCGCGAAATCCAGTTTCTTGTCCTTCACCACATCCACCAGCGCCTGTGGTGTGGCGGGCAGGGCGCGCACCTTCATGAAGGCGCCATCATTGGTATAATTGGGCACCCCGCCGGTGTGGCTCAGCAACTGCGCGATGGTGATCGCATCCCAGCTTGCGGGCAGATCGGGCAAATATGTGCGCGCCCGGTCGGCGATCTTCAGCTTGCCGCGCTCTTCCAGCATCAGGATGGCGGCGGCGGTGAACTGCTTGGTCACCGAACCCAGCCGGAATTTGGTCGAAGGCGTGTTGGCGATCTTCCATTCCAGGTTCGCGAAGCCATAGGCCTTGTTCAGCAGCACCCGGTCGTCCTTGGCCACCAGCACCGCGCCCATATAGGCGCCGTCCTGGACGAACAGCGTCGCCAGCGCATCCATCCGGGCTGGAGGGTTCTGCGCCAGCGCGGGCAGGGCCAGCATCAGCAGCGCGACGGTCAGGATGGTCTTGATGGCAGGCATGGCGGTTCCCCAAAAGCAGTGAGGGGGTAGTCGTATCCGAACTACCATTTAATGCAAGGTACCTTGCATTGATCTCCAGGCAGTTCATGGTCCAATCATGTTTTCGCATGAAACATGGACATGGCCGCTGTCACACCCGCGCAACTTGTCTCCGGCACGTCAAAGACGGATAACTCCCCGCTTCATCGGGGAATCTTCCCCATTTCCCGCGAGGAGGCCGCTTTGTTCCCCGTCGTTCTTCCCACCTATAACCGGGCGGATGTCGCATTCGTCCGTGGCGAGGGCTCGTACCTGTTCGCCGAGGATGGGAAGCGATATCTCGATTTCGGCTCCGGCGTCGCGGTCAATGCCTTCGGCCACGCCCATCCCCGCCTGATTCAGGCGCTGACCGGACAGGCGCAGAAGCTCTGGCACACCTCGAACCTCTATCGGGTGCCGGGCCAGGAAAGCCTGGCCGGCAAGCTGGTCGCCCATTCCTTCGCCGACACGGTGTTCTTCTGCAATTCGGGCACCGAGGCGATCGAACTTGCGATCAAGATGGCGCGCCGGTTCCATTTCGTGAACGGCCACCCGGAACGCTTCCACATCGTCACCTTCGAAGGCGCCTTCCATGGCCGCACCATCGCGGCGATCTCGGCGGGCGGGACCCCGAAATACCTCGAAGGCTTCGGCCCCAAGCTGGAAGGCTTTCATCAGGTGCCGCTGAACGACCTGAAGGCGGTCGAGGCTGCCATCACCGAACAGACCGCCGCCCTGCTGATCGAACCGATCCAGGGCGAAGGCGGCATGCGCACCGCCGATCCGGAATTCCTGCGCGCCCTGCGCAGGCTGGCCGACGCGCATGGCATCCTGCTGATCTTCGACGAGATCCAGAGCGGCGCGGGCCGCACCGGCAAGCTCTTCGCCCATGAATGGGTCGGCGTGACACCCGATATCATGGCGTCGGCCAAGGGCATTGGCGGCGGCTTTCCGCTGGGCGCGGTGCTGGCGACGGCCGAGGCCGCCAAGGGCATGACCGCCGGCACCCATGGCAGCACCTATGGCGGCAATCCGCTGGGCATGGCCGTGGGCAACGAGGCCGTGGGCATGATGCTGGAACCCGGCTTCCTCGATCAGGTCACCCAATCGGGCAACTACCTGCGCCAGCAGCTGGCCGGGCTGGTCGCCGCCCATCCGGATGTGTTCGAGGAACTGCGCGGCTCCGGCCTGATGCTGGGCCTGAAGCTGAAGCCGCCCGCAGGCGACTTCGTCAACGCCGCGCGCGCCCAGGGCCTGCTCATCGTGGGCGCCGGCGAAAATGTGGTGCGCATCCTTCCGCCCCTCAATGTCAGCGAGGCGGACCTGCGCGAGGCCATGGCCATGCTCGAAGCGGCCGCCATGGCGATGGAAAAGCAAAAGGAAGCTGCGCAATGAACGCGCCCCTCACCAACATGCCCCGGCATTTCCTCGATCTGTCCGATCATGACGCCGGCACGCTGCGCGCCATCATCGAGGACGCCAAGGCGCGCAAGGCCCGCCGCAAGGGCCGCCCCAAGGGCATGGCCGATGACGACCAGCCGCTGACGGGGCGCACCCTGGCGATGATCTTCGACAAGCAATCCACCCGCACCCGCATTTCCTTTGACATGGCGGCGCGGCAACTGGGCGGCTCGACCCTGATGCTCACCGGCAGCGACATGCAGCTGGCGCGCGAGGAAACCATCGCCGACACGGCGCGGGTCATCTCCCGCTATGTGGATGCGGTGATGATCCGCCTGCTGGATCACGAGATGGTCGAGGAGCTGGCGCAGTACGCCACCGTTCCGGTCATCAACGGCCTGACCAAATGGTCCCATCCCTGCCAGATCATGGCCGATGTGCAGACCTTCGAGGAACATCGCGGCCCCATCAAGGGCGCCAAGGTGGCCTGGACCGGCGATGGCAACAATGTGCTCACCTCGCTGATCCATGCCGCGGTGAAGTTCGGCTTCACGCTCGATGTCGCCAGCCCGCGCGAATTCCCCATTGACCCCGAAGTGCTGGAATGGGCTTCGGCCAGCGATCTTGTCCGCTTCGGCACGGATCCGGAAAAGGCCGTGAAGGATGCCGATTGCGTCGTCACCGACACCTGGGTCTCGATGGGCGACGACAACGCCACCAAGCGCCGCATGCTGCTCAAGCCCTACCAGGTCAATGCGCGCCTGATGGGCCTGGCGGCCAAGGATGCGCTCTTCATGCACTGCCTGCCGGCCCATCGCGGCGACGAAGTGACCGACGAGATCATTGACGGCCCGCAGAGCGTGGTCTGGGACGAGGCGGAAAACCGCCTCCATGCCCAGAAGGCGATCCTGGCCTGGGCGCTGTCTTGAACCGACGCGGATAAACGCCATATTGGCCTGATGTCCCCGACACAGACCCATGGCGATTTCGTCCTGCCCTTCGACCTGCCCAAGGC
>JAEZBK010000194.1 GCA_023427355.1 Pseudomonadota bacterium | reverse complement strand
ATCGTGTAGCAGCGCCATCAGCCTGGCCTCGCGCGCCAGCCTTGGATTGAGTTCCGATACCAGTCTTTCCACCAGCACCGAATGCTGCGCGACCGAAAAGGCATGTGCCCCCCTTGTCTGGCCGTTCCAGCGCGCCACACGCGCCAGGCCATGGGCAATGTCTTGGATTTCGATATCCAGTGGGCTGGGGTCGAGCAGGTCCAGCCCTCGTCCACTGAGCATCCGTTGCCAGGCCCGCGGCGGGTTGTTCTTGCGATCCGGCATCAGGCGGACAAGACGTCGAAGGGCATGGCGTTCTTCAAGGCTGGCATGCAAAGGGCGCGCAATTTCACACAAAGCTCACAGGGCCACAATCGCTCCGGTAAATGCCCTGAAAAGCAGCAGAAATGTTGTCTTGCTGGCTGGATAGCCCCGAAAATTAAGCCGCCCTCCACCAAACTTAAGAAAGGCTTGCCTCCCCCTGTCGCGGCCGGGCGCGTCAAGCCGCTAACCTCAACGCTGCGTTTAGGAATTTCCGCTACAGCATGGGGAGAAAGCACCGTCATTTTCCGCCATGTCCGACTATGACCGTCATCCTGCACTCGAACCCTCCCGTTCCGGGGAGCGCGCGATGCTGGCCCTTGCGCCGCTGATCTTCACCGGCGGTCTGTTCGTCGGCCTGGGACTGGCTGCCGATCTGGGTCTGGTCTTCATTGCGGGCCTGCTGATGATCGCGATCCTGAGCATACCCGTGCTGCTTCTGGCGCGCGTCACGCACCAGACGCAGTTGCGTGTCACGGCGGGCGAAGCAAGCTACCGCGCCTTTTTTGATCATGCGGTGGAAGGCATTTTCCGCACCACGCCCGATGGCCACTATCTGGCAGCCAATCAGGCGCTGGCCGACATCTACGGTTATCCCACGCCGTCGGCCCTGATCAGCGGCCTGACCGACATCAGCGCCCAGCTCTATGTGGATCCCATCCGCCGCGACGAGTTCCGGGCCCAGATGCAGGCCCATGACGTAGTGGCGAACTTCGTTTCGGAGATTCATCATTCCAGCGGCCGCCGCATCTGGATATCGGAGAATGCCCGTGCGGTGCGCGACTGGACAGGCAATCTTCTCTGCTACGAAGGCACCGTCGAGGATGTCACCGAGAAGTTCGAGGCGGAACGAGCGTTGCGCACGGCGCTGCGCCAGGCCGAGACCGCCAACAAGGTCAAGGCGGCGTTTCTGGCCGCGATGAGCCACGAGCTCAAGACACCGCTCAATGCCGTTCTGGGCTTTTCCGAAATCATCCGTGACGAGATGCTGGGGCCGGTCGGGCAGCCGGTCTATCGCGATTATGCGGCCGACATCCACAAATCCGGCGGCCGTCTGCTGGCGGTCATCAACGATGTCCTGGATGTCACAAAGCTGGAATCGGGCTCGGTGGTCCTGGATGAGCGCGCGGAAAATCCGCTGGATATCGCTGAACAGGCCATCAAGCTGGCGCGCAGGATCACGGGCGATGAGCGTGACGTGGCCTGCATGATGCCGGACCGGCTTCCCACCTTGTCGGTCGATCCGCGCCGTCTGGCCCAGGCCTTGGGCAATGTCCTGTCCAATGCCCTGAAGTTCACGCCATCCGGCGGCGAAGTCACTCTGTCGCTGAGCGTCATGGCCGATGGTGGCGCCTGCTTCCTGGTGCGCGACACCGGCATCGGCATGGCGGCAGAAACCATCGCTGCGGCGCTGGAGCCCTTCCGGCAGCTGGATGGCAGCCTGGCGCGGCGCTTCGAAGGCGCCGGACTGGGGCTTTCGATCGCCAAGGCCCTGACCGAACTGCATGGCGGAAAGCTGGAAATCGCCAGCGAAATTGGCGCTGGTACAAGCGTGACACTGTTCCTGCCGCGTGCGCGGGTGGGATTTGGCATGGCCCGGCTTTCGGCCTGATCCGGCAGCCTAGTTTTTTGCGCGGCCCGGCGCTAAACACGCGCCATGACCCGTTCCGCGCTTGTGCTGTTCTCCGGCGGCCAGGATTCCACCACCTGCCTGGCCTGGGCGCTGGCGCGCTTCGACCATGTCGAGACCGTGGGATTCGATTACGGCCAGCGCCATCGCGTTGAGCTTGATGTCCGCCCCGCCATCCTGTCGGCGATGCGCGATCTTCCCAACGGCGAAAGACTTGGCGCAGATCACCTTCTGCCCCTCGATACGCTCAAGTCCATCGGCGGCAGCGCGCTCACCCAAGCCATGGCGATCGAGATGGGGCAGGATGGCCTGCCCACCAGCTTCGTGCCGGGCCGCAACCTGATGTTCCTGACCGCCGCCGCGGCGCTGGGCTATCGCCGCGGCATCGGCGACCTGGTGGGTGGCATGTGCGAGACGGACTATTCGGGCTATCCCGATTGCCGCGATGGCACGATCCAGACGATGGCGCAGGCCCTGTCGCTGGGACTGGCCCGCCCCACGACAATCCACACGCCGCTGATGTGGCTCGACAAGGCCGCGACATGGGCACTGGCGCAAAGCCTGGGCGGGGCCGCGCTGCTCGACCTGATCGTGGAGCAGACCGTCACC
>JAEZBK010000306.1 GCA_023427355.1 Pseudomonadota bacterium | reverse complement strand
ATCCCCGCGCCAGTTCCCGCGCCCGCGGCACAGCCTGTCGCCGCCGCGCCCGCGCCGGCCATGACGGCGCCGGTGCCCGTGTCCGACGATCTGCTGCGCGATGCGCCCATGGGTGTGGCCTTTGTGGATGCCGATGGCGTCATCAGCGACGCCAACAAGGCGTTCGCCGCCTTCTTCGGCGGCATGCCGCTGAAGGGCCGCAAGCTGTCCGATCTTGCCGATCCGGCCGATCGCAACGCGGTGGCCGCGCGCATCGCCACGGCGGCGGCGGGCAGCGCCGACACCAATGCCGTGGAACTGCGCGCGCCCGGCGAAAAACTGGCCGAACTCTTTGCGTCTCCGATGCCCGGCAACAAGGCCGTGCTCTATCTGGTGGACGTGACCGAGCAGAAGGCGCTGGAGACCAAATTCGCCCAGTCGCAGAAGATGCAGGCGGTCGGCCAGCTGGCGGGCGGCGTGGCGCACGACTTCAACAACCTGCTCACCGTCATCATCGGCAATTGCGAGTTCCTGCTGATGCGCCATCCGGCGGGCGATCCTTCGTTCAAGGAATTGAACGAGGTGCACCAGAACGCGCTGCGCGCCGCCACCCTGGTCGGCCAGTTGCTCGCCTTCAGCCGCAAGCAGACCATGCAGCCCAAGGTGCTGGCGCTGAACGATGTGGTGGGCGAACTGGCCCAGATGCTGCGCCGCCTTCTGCGCGAAGGTATCGAGATGAAAGTCGCCAAGGACGAGGCGCTCTGGCCCGTCCACGCCGACGAGGCGCAATTGTCCAACGCGCTGATCAACCTGGTCGTCAATGCGCGCGACGCCATGCCGTCGGGCGGCACCGTCTCCATCCGCCTGTCGAACGAGAAGGTCGCCACCTCCTCGTCGCTGGGCAGCGCCATCATGCCGCCGGGCGATTATGTGCGCCTGGAAGTGGCCGATACCGGCATCGGCATGTCGAAGGAAATCCAGAGCAAGATCTTCGATCCCTTCTTCACCACCAAGCCGGTCGGGCAGGGCACGGGCCTGGGCCTCGCCACGGTCTATGGCATCGTCAAGCAGTCGGGCGGCTTCATCGACGTGCGCTCCGAGGTCGGCAAGGGCACGGCCTTCCATATCTATCTGCCGCGCCATGCGGGCGAAGGCGTCGCGGCTGCGGCCGAAGCGGCTGCGCCTGCGCGCGATGTCACGGGCCAGGACACGATCCTGCTGGTGGAAGACGAAGAAGCGGTGCGCAGCTTCGCGGCGCGCGCGCTGACCATGCGCGGCTACACCGTGCTGGAAGCGGGTGGCGGCGAGGAAGCGCTGGAGATTGTCCAGTCCGGCGCCGACATCCATCTCATCGTCACCGACGTGGTGATGCCCAACATGGATGGTCCCACCATGGTCAAGCATGTGAAGAAGCTGAAACCGGAAATCCCGGTGATCTTCATGTCCGGCTATGCCGAGGAAGCCTTCCGCCGCGACGAAGGCTCGGGCGACATCCACTTCCTGCCCAAGCCCTTCGGCCTCAAGCAGCTCGCCGCCAAGGTGAAGGACGTCCTCTCCGGCACCGCCGTTCCGCGCAAGGTCGGCTAAGACCGCAGTATTTGCGACCGATTCTCAAGAGTGGTCCGGGGCGGGCGGTTACAATTGTGTCGCCATTGCGTCCACGCCTGACAGCCCGGCAACAACTCCGTTCATGTCCCCTTCATCGCTGTTTTCGTATCTGTAACGTCGGCGCGAAACCTGCTAACCACTCCGCCGCCGTTCAGAAGGAAAACGTTCCAATGAAGAAGATTATCGCCGTCCTGGCTCTGGTTGCCGCCGGCACGTCCGCCGCGTTCGCCGGTCCGATCGAAGACCGCGAAAACGTCATGAAGCAGCTCCAGGCCGTCATGAAGGCCGGCCTGCCGATCTCGCAGGGCAAGGAGCCGTTCGACGCCGCCAAGGTGAAGGGTCTGGTGGATCCGCTGGTGGCGGGCGCCGAGAAGTTCCCCACCCTGTTCCCCAAGGGTACCGAGCCGGGCAACGGCACCACCAAGACCCAGGCCACCGCCGCGGTCTGGTCCGACGCCGCTGGCTTCAAGGTGCAGACCACCAAGTTCGTGGCCGATGTGAAGGCCCTGGGTGCCGCCAAGGACCAGGCCGGCTTCGCGGCCGCCTTCAAGACCCTGCAGTCCGGCTGCGCCGGTTGCCACAAGGTCTATCGCGGTCCCGCCAGCTAGGCGCCTGCGACGTTCTGATTCGCATTGCGGAGGCCGGGCTCATGCCCGGCCTCTTGCTTTTGGGCGCAGCCCTTGGCTAGGTCTGCCGATAAGCCCCCATTAATTCGGGGTAATATTGAGGGAGCGCAAAGCATGCGGAAGTTTCTGATCGCCATCGCGGTCCTGGCCGTGATCGGCCTGGCTGTCTTCTGGTTCGTCACCGCACCCAAGACGTTTGCACAGGATGCGCTCGCCGCCGACTACACCGCCAACCTCAAGAATGGCGAAGAACTGTATCACGCCGCCGGTTGCGCGGGCTGCCATATGACCAGCGGCCAGAAGGACAAGAACCAGCTTGGTGGCGGCATGGCCTTCCACACGGCCTTCGGCACCTTCCACGCGCCCAATATTTCCAAGGACACCACGCACGGCATCGGCAACTGGACCGAGCTGCAATTCGTCAACGCCGTGATGCGCGGCGTCGGCGTGGAAGGCGAACATCTGTATCCGGCGCTGCCCTACACCTCGTACCAGAAGATGAAGGTGTCCGACGTGCGCGACATGTTCGCCTACATCAAGACGCTGCCCGCCGATCCCAAGGCGAACGAAGCCCATGAAGTGGGCTTTCCCTTCAACATCCGCCGCCTCCTGGGCGGCTGGAAGTTCCTGAACATGGATTACGCCCAGTGGCAGGATGATCCGTCCAAGGACGCACAGTGGAATCGCGGCGGCTATCTCGTCGAAGGCCCGGCCCACTGCGCCGAATGTCATTCCCCGCGCGATGGCATGGGCGGCATCATCAAGACCAGCCGCTTCGCCGGCGGCAAGAATCCGGATGGTCCGGGCTGGATCCCCAACATCACGCCGCATGAAGACGGCATCAAATGGTCGGCCGAGGAATATGCTTCCTTCCTCGAAACCGGCACCACGCCCGAGTTCGATTCGGTCGGCGGCTCGATGGTCGAAGTGATCGAGAACACGTCCCAGCTCACGGCGGAAGACCGCGAAGCCATGGCCGTCTATCTCACCAGCCTGCCGCCGCGCGCGGGCAAGGCGCCGGAAGGCGAAGCGGCCCCCGCCGCGCATTAATTCGCGGCAACAGACGTGATGAGAGCTGGGTCGCAAGGCCCGGCTCTCTTGCTTTCACACCCGAATGCCGGTCCCCTTGGCGGCGTGAAACGCCCAAGGGGGAACCCATGAAGACATTCGCTTCCGCTGCTCTGGTGCTGGCCCTGCTGGGCACCGCCGCCTACGCCCAGGACATCAACGCCGAACGCGCCGCCGTGATGCGGTCCAACGGCGCCGCCACCGCCGCGCTGCGTCCGCTCACCACCAATTTCGACGCCGCCGCCGTGAAGGCCCAGGCCGCCATCCTGGCCGCCAACGGAGCCAAGATTGCCGCCCTGTTCGCACCGGGCACCGACCAGAATCATCCGCAGGCCAGCCCGGCGATCTGGACCGACGCAGCGGGCTTCAAGGCTGCCGCCGACAAGTTCACCGCCGACGCCAACGCCCTGATGACGGTCAGCGATGGCGCGGGGCTGACCACGGCGCTGGCCACGCTCCAGTCCAACTGCGCGGGTTGCCACAAGGCCTATCGCATCACCCCGCCGCGTCCGGCCCAGTAAGGCGGCCGCAGTCAACATTTCTGTCGTGCAAGACGGCCGGTGCGGCAACGCCCCGGCCGTCTTGTTTTGCATCTGCGAAAACGCGGAACACGCGGCCGAAAATCCCCGCAAAAACGGCCTCTTCATTTGACCGGGCCGTGTACGCC
>JAEZBK010000308.1 GCA_023427355.1 Pseudomonadota bacterium | reverse complement strand
GGCCGGACAGGGGCGCGTTGATATTGCTGTTGGTGACGAGCTGTTTGGTCTTGTAGCTGTAGTCGCTGAAGGTCACGGCGGCGGACGAGATGACCTGGTCGGACGGCTTGGCTGCCTGCAGTGTGTAATTGTTGAACTTGGTGCCGTTGAGGTAGCCCATCACCTCCTCAAGCCCGGTCTGGAAACGGGCGTTGAGGCCAGCAAGCTGGCCGGAGGTGGCCTTGGCGTTCTGCGCCATCTTGGTGATGTAGGCCAGCGTATTCACCGCGCTGTAAAGCGCGAACAGTTTGGCGTTGTCCTGTGCCGTCTTGGTCTCGTCGGTTGCGCCTGCGGATTTGGGCACCTTGGAGGTGTCCAGGAACTGGGTGGTGGACAGGACCTTCGCATCGGTCTTGGCGTTGGTCGGTGTCGGTGTGTTCCAGGGCGGATCCTGCAGCGGCTTGTTCGCCTGTGCCCGCATGGCCGCGACATTGCGATTGCCCGCGGCGATGGCGGAGGGGCTCGCATTGCGTTGGGCCTGGTAGAAGCCCAGAAGGACGGACGGGTCTATACCGCTCATGGAGCCAGTTTCCGGGCCATCACGTTAAGGCGGGCCTAATCACCGCAAGGAAAATCTCGCTTAACGGGGCCTTAAGGGCAGGCTTGCGACACTGTGGCCATGCAAGCTGCCGCGCATTACGACCAGGGCCTGACGCTGTCTGCGCAGGGAAAGCATCTGGAAGCCATCGAGCGCTTCGAGATGGCGCTGGCGTCGGATCCCGCAAATCCCCGGATTCTTTTTGCACTGGGCCATACCGCAGGGGCCTTGGGCATGCCTGGTCCCGCCGAGCTGTTTTACCGTCGCGTTCTGGAAATCGAACCTGGCCGGATCGAGGCACTGGTCAACCTGGCCAATCTCCTGCGCGGCACCAGTCAGTTCGATGCCGCCATCGCGCTTCTTGAACCGGCGATAGATGCGGCACCGGAGGCAGCGCTGACCCTGGGATCGGCTTATCGCGAAAAAGGCGACGTGGCGAACGCTGTTCGCTGCTATCGCGCCGCCCTTGCGGCTCACCCCGGTTACGCCCCGGCCATGGTCAACCTGGCTGACCTTCTCTGTGATACGGGCGAGCGGGGCGAAGCGCGAACATTGTACGATGCGGCTATCCGGGCGGAGCCGCGCAACGCACAGGCCAGGCTCAACCGCGCGATACTGCATTTCCTGGAAGGCAACCTGAAAGACGGCTGGCGCGATTATGAAGCGCGCCTGTCGGTGCCGGGCAAGGTGCCATCCACCGAACAACGCTTGCCTCAATGGACGGGCGGCTCTCTCAAAAAAACCCGCCTGCTGGTGCGGGCCGAACAGGGCGTGGGCGACCAGCTTCTCTTCGCCAGTTTGATGCCTGACCTTGCGGCGCGCGCCGCCGCCGAAGGTGGCAGCGTGATTTTGGAATGCGAGCCGCGCCTGGTTTCTCTGTTTGCCCGATCCTTTCCCGGCGTGACAGTTAGGCCTTGGGTTCTGAGGAGCGCCCCGGAAGGCGTCACGGCCGATTACGGATGGTTGAAACAGGCCGGTGGCGCCACGGCGGCGATCCCCATGGGCAGCCTGCCCAGATATCTGCGCCGCCGTGCCGACACCTTTCCGTCACCGCATCGCTTTCTCCTGCCCGATGAGGCGCAAGCCACGCATTGGAGGGCCCAGTTCGGCGCGCAGGCGGTCGGGCTGTGCTGGCGGTCGGGCAAGTCGGGCGGTCACCGCTCTCTCCAGTATGCGCCGCTGGAGGCCTGGGCCCATTTCTTGCGCATCATGCCCGGTACGCCGGTCTGTGTGCAGTATGACGCGACAGCGGACGAGATCGACGCGCTGGAGACGATGAGCGGCCGGACGATCCTGGTGCCCAAGGGTATTGACCAGAAGCAGGAGATGGACCGGGCTTGCGCTCTTCTGTCGGCGCTGGATGCGGTCGTCACCGCACCGACTGCCGTGTCCTGGCTGTCGGCAGGAGCGGGGATCCCGACATTCAAGGTTCTCTACGACACAAGCTGGACGGCCCTTGGCCAAACGCATGAACCGTTTGCGCCGGCCTGTACTTGCGTCATGCCCGATGTGCGCGGCAACTGGACCGATACGCTCGAAAAGGCCGCTCGTCTTATTGCGACGCCTTGAGCGGCGCCTGTTCTTCCTTCAATGCCTGCGCCAGATCGGCGGCGATGCGGCCTGCGCCTTCGCCATCCACCAGACTCAGGCCAACCTTGCGCATCAGGCGGCGGCGAGGGGCATCCTGCAACAGGTCATGCACGGCGCGCGCGATCTGGCCGTCGGTCACATCGTCAATCGTGCCCAGCAACTGCCCCATACCCGCCTCGTCGAAGGCGCGCGCTGACATGGCATGGTCTTCGGTCAGGCCCAGATACAAGGCGGGCACGCCGAAGGCCGCCATTTCATAGGCGGTGACGCCGAATGCGCACAGGCCCAGATCGGCATGGGCATATTCCAGCGCCAGATCGTCGGCATGCTCGACGGTCTCATAACGGGCACTCAGCGCCACCACGGCGGCGGCAACCTTCTGAGCGTCCTTCATTCCGCTGCCGATGACAAAACGCACGCGCCAGGCCGGATCGATATGCACCAGCGCCTGTGCCGCCCGCAACGTCAGGCCGAAAGGATCGCTGCCGCCCATCGCAACCAGAAGCGTGGGACGCGCAGCCAGGGCCCGCGCCGGGGTCAGGTGCGGGTTGAGGCCGGTAAGCGACCATTCCCAGCCGATGCGTGGCACGGTGCGCGCGCCAGTCCAGTCCAGCGCCCTGACCTGTGGCACCGGAGGATAATAGGCAAAATCCACAGCCAGGCGGCGTTCCGAACCATCGTCCATGACCGCACTGACGGGAATGCCGGCGGCAAGGCGTTCCAGCTGATCCCGCGAGGGGCCTTCGCGGCAATCCATCAGCAGAATCTGCGGCTTCAGGCGCGCGGCCAGATCGGACAGGTGGTCGTCATCCGTCAGCAGTTGCGCTTCGAATCCGGCGCGGCGAATGGGGGTCAGGGCATCCACCGTGCCATGGACGGCAAAGACCGCTCCTATGCTCTCGCGGTCGCGCAGCGCGCGCGCCAGCGACACCATGCGCTTGACGTGGCCATAGCCAAATTTGCCGCCGCCATCGCAACGGATCAGGGCCAGTCCGCCCGTCGGCACGATGGGCTTCTGTTTCACATGGGCATTGATGCGGGCCAGTTCCGGTTCGCGCTCCAGAAGCAGCAGAAGGTCGGCCAGCGACGCCTCGCCAGCCTTGGCCGACATGCGGGCATGAACCGCTTCGACAAAGGCCAGGTCGTCTGGTGTATCTATGGTGATGCGCGCGCCCTTGCGGGCCAGCGCGGGATAGGGCGCGGCGCGCACAATCTTCACGAAATCGGGATGCAGCTTGAAATAACCGGTGACATGCTCGCGTGCCGTCGGGTCGTTTCCGGCGTCCATCATCAGCTTGTCCAGCCCGCGGCGCGAGAAGGGGTCTACGCCATCATGGGCGCATTCGGTGCCTTCTTCCATCAGCACATAATCACCATCCTGTTCGACCAGGGTGGCGATCAGGTGATCCACGAAGCCGGCATCTATGAAAGGGGCGTCCGACGACACGCGTACGATGATGTCGGCATCAAGCGCCTCGGCGGCGCGGGCGAAGCGGGCCAGGACATCGTCTTCCGGCCCACGCACAACTGTCACGCTTTCATGGGCACCCCACTCCACAATGGCATCGTCGCGCGGATTGGTGCTGGTGGCGATGGCGATGTCCTCGATGCGCGCGCAGCCCCTGAGGCGGTGCACAATGTGCCAGAGCAAAGGCTTGCCCGCGATGGGCTTCAGCACCTTGCCGGGCAGGCGCGTAGAGCCCATCCGCGCCTGGATAACGGCGACGACCCGCGGCGTCACGCGGCTTCGCCCTTGTAGCTTTCCCGGATATGCAGAAGCGGGCGCATGCCGTCAGACGGATCGGCGCGCCACTGCCGGTCGGAAAGTTCTGAGGGCTGCGGACCCTTGAAGCCCTCTCCATCCGCAACGCGGCTTTCCCGGATGCGCTGGATCACCGGCGCGATTTCCTGCGGTAGCCAGCAGTGGCCGGCGGCGTATTCGGCGCCTTCGCCATCCAGGTCGAGATGAAATTCCACGCATGCCGCATTCCAGTGATGCACGGCGCGTTCGATCACGGCAGGACGGCGGGTATGGTCGGACCAGCCAACGGGCAGGCCGGTAGCAGCGCGAATGGCGGCGATGGCTGCCAGGTTCGCTTCGGATGCGGGTGTCGGATAGGCCGAGACGCAATGCAGCAGGGTGATGTTACGGGCGCCCGCGCCTTTCAGCGTGGCGGCAGCATGGGCGATCTCTTCCATCGTGGCCATGCCCGTGGACAGCACCACCGGCTTGCCGGTTCTGGCGCACGCGACGAGAAGGTCATCCACCAGCAGCTCGTAGGAAGCGACTTTGTAGAAGTCCACGTATGGCGCCAGTTCTGCCACGGCCTCCAGATAGAAGGGCGTGCAGGAAAACTGGATTTTTCGCGCCGAACAATGTTCGGCCAAGGGCGTCAGATGTTCCAACGGCAGTTCCCACTGGGCGCGGGCGCGATGTTTGGGGCTCTGGCTAAGGATTTCCGGCGCGAACATCCGCTCAATCTTGAAGAGCTGGAACTTGACCGCGTCACAGCCGGCATCAGCGGCGGCGTCTACGAAAGCCAGGGCACGGCCAAGGTCTCGCCCATGGTTGGACGAAGCTTCGGCGATGAAGATGGGCGCGTGTTCCATTTAACCAAAATTAAACAGGCCATGGCTAAAAAGACGTTAACAAGACTGGGTGAATTTTATGAGCCACGCCGCTTCGCCGTCTGAATTCCTGCGCGATGGACCGCATAACGGTCCGCGCATCGCGGAGGCAAAAGGGCATGACATCATCGACTGCTTTACCTGCGGCTTTCGACATGTGTTGCCGTTGCCGGATCCGGCATCGCTCGAGCGGGAGTATCGCGAGAAATACTATGCCGACGAGAAGCCCAATTTCATCGCGCATGCCGGCGAGGACCAGGCTTGGTTCGAACTGGCGCAGAATGACAGGTTGGCGATCTTCGAGAAATTGCTGACTTCCCATCGCCGCCGCCTGCTGGATATCGGCTGTGGCCCAGGATTCTTCCTGAAGACGGCATTGGCGCGCGGTTGGTCGGCGCATGGCATAGAGCCTTCGCGCCAGGCTGCCGCACATGCGCGTTCGCTTGGCGCGGACGTCACGGAAGGGTTTTTCAACTGGGAAAGTGCCCAGGCGCTTGGCCGCTTCGACGTGATCAATCTCACCAATGTGCTGGAGCATGTGCCGGATGCAGCCCAGACCCTGAGCCGGGCCAGCAATCTGCTGGAAAGCGGTGGCCTGCTATGTGTCGGCGTGCCCAATGACTTTTCGCTGTTGCAGATCGCTGCGCGCACCGTGGCCGACACCGGTGATTGGTGGCTGTCGCCCCCGCATCATCTCAACTATTTCGATTTCGACTCGCTGGAGAACGTCATCGAGAAGCTGGGCCTGAAGGTGATGGAGCGCACCACCAGCTTCCCCATGGAGGCCTTTGTCATGATGGGCGAGAATTATATCGGCGATCCGACGCTCGGCAGGGGTTGCCACAACAAACGCAAGCATTTCGACAGCGCCTTTGAAAAAGCGGGTCTGACCCACCTTCGCCGGGACTTTTACAGGGCGCTGGCGAAGTTGGGCATTGGCCGCGAGGCCGTCGTCATCGCCATCAAGCCGTGACGCAACCCTTCTTCATTGTTTCGTCCGGTCGATCCGGCACGGCGATGCTGCACAAGGCGCTGTGCGCCGTCCCTGGCGTGGAAATGCACCATGAATATGCGGTGCAGATCACCCAGCCCTTGGCGGTAAAACGCTATCTGGGCGCGCTGGATGCAGACCAGGCCCGTCAGGCGCTGGATGAAACCTTTGGTGCAGCAGTGCGCCATGCGCGCGGCAGCCATTGGGGGGATTCCTCCAACAAGCTGTCCTGGCTGGTGCCCGATCTGGCAGCGCTGTTCCCTGAGGCCCGCTTTGTCCATCTGGTTCGCGATGGACGCAAGGTGGCCAGCTCCTACTTCCACAAGCTGGGCGAAGAGACTTACGATGATCGTTCCAATGCCATCTTGCAGGCCTGGTACGATGGAAAGGGCGATGCTCCACCGCCCGAGAAGCCCTATTGGTGGCCAGTGCCGCGGCGGGGCGATCCCATGGCCGACGCCTTTCGACGCTTCGACCAGTTTGAACGCATCTGCTGGCATTGGGCGGAAGTAAACCGTGTTGCCAGGGAAAACCTCGCCCTCATGCCATCCGGGCGAACACTGTTCATGAAGCTCGAGGATCTGGTCGTTTCCCCTGATCTGGTGCGGGAATTGTTCGAGTTTCTCGGCATTGCCTATACCGAAGACCGTTTTGCGGCCTTCGCCCGGCCGCACAATGTCAACCGCCCGGAAGACCGATTGCTGGAACCCCATCAGCGGGCCCAGTTCGAAGCCATAGCGGCTCCGATGATGGAGGCCCTGGGGTATGCCGGCACGCCGGAATATGCGGTGAATTATTAAGCCGTTAACCAATCGCAGGCGAACATGGTTACCGGATTCTTGACCGGGCTGGACCGATGTCCCTGCATTGCGATTTCTGCCGCCGCGAAACCCTGACGGCTGTTTACAAGCCGGACAGTGCTCGAGGCCTCATCGTCTATCTGTGCAATCACTGCGGTCTGGTGCAAAGCGCTCCGCGCGTGGCCCGCACAAAGGACCGCCACGCTGCCGCCGTGTCCGGCGGCGCGGATTGGGGCAATGTCCGCTATGGCAAGGGCTTCCGGACCCAGGCGGCGCTGGATGCGCTGGGCGGGCACGTCCATCTGGGCGATGCGCTGGCATTGCTGGATGTCGGCTCCAATCGCGGCAGCTTCGCCAAGGCGTTCCTGGCGGCTGCGCCAAATGCGCAGATCACGGCGGTCGAGCCTGACGAGCGATTTGCCGCGTCCTGCGCCGACCTGCCGCGCACGGACCTGGTACAGGCGCGCATCGAAAACACCACCCTGCCGCCGGATCGCTTCGACATCGTCCATAGTTGTCACACGATCGAGCATCTGGCCGAGCCATTTGCAGCACTCAAGGACCATGCACGCGTACTGAAGACCGGCGGTATTCTGGTGCTGGACGCGCCGAACATCGCGCTTCTTGGCGGCGGTGATATCGTCGAGGAATGGTTCATAGACAAACACCTGTTCCATTTCTCGGCCGCCACATTGGGCCGCATGATCGAGGCCGCCGGCTTCGAAATCCTGCGCGAGCCTGACCCCAGGGATGACATCAATCTGCTCTTTGTCGCGCGCAAGACCGGCGCACTTCCCTTTGGCGCGACCCACGACCCGATGGAAGTCGGTATCGCCAGCGCGCTGATCCAGCGCTATCAGGCCACACGGCTGGCCAATCTGGCAGCCATGCGCGGTGCCGCGGAGGCGATCCGCGCCATGGCCCCGCGCCGGGTGGCGCTATGGGGCGCTGGACGCCTGTTCGACCTTCTGGTGCGCGAGGGCGGGTTCGATCCGCATGGTCTTTCGCTGCTGATTGACGCGCATCTGCAAAAGCACATGCAGGAACGCCATGGCGTACGGCTGGCCGCGCCCGAGGCGCTGGCCGATGTGGATGTGGTGATCGTCATGTCGCGCATGTTCGCAGACGAAATCAGCCGCGAGGTGAAAATGCGCGTGCCGGGCGCCCAGATTGTTTCTTATGCCGACCTGTTGGAACGCGCAAAGACGAGGCTGGCCGCATGAGGCGCAACATGATCGCACTTTCCACCCAGGCTCCCGCCAATGATGCTGCTGATATCGCCGGCAGCGCCACCCTGGAAGCACAATTGGCCCGGGCGGCGCGCCAGATACGCATGCATTCCCTGGCCGCGATCTTCCACGCGACATCGGGCCATCCGGGCGGTGCGCTGTCCTGCGCCGACCTGCTGGCCTGTCTCTATGGCGCGGAAATGAATGTCTGGCCATCCGGCGTGGATGATCCATTGCGCGATCGCTTCGTGCTGTCGAAGGGTCATGCGGCGCCAGCGCTTTATGCCGCCGGCGCGCAATTCGGTTTCTGCGACAAGGGCGAAGCGCTGACATTGCGCAAGCTGGGCAGCAAGTTCCAGGGTCATCCCCATGTGCGGGACTTGCCCTGGGTCGAGACATCCACCGGTTCGCTGGGCCAGGGATTTTCGGTTGCCATGGGCATGGCGCTGGGCTTGAAGCTGCAAAAGATGGAGCCGCGCGTCTATGCCCTCTTAGGCGACGGCGAGCTGCAGGAAGGCGAAGTTTGGGAGGCGGCCATGGCGGCGGCGCATCACAAGCTCGACAATCTCTGTGTCCTGATTGACTACAACAAGTTGCAAAGCGACGCGACCAATGACGAGATCATGCGGCTGGAGCCGCTGGCCGCGAAGTGGAGCGCCTTTGGCTGGGCCGTGACCGAAATAGATGGCCACGATATTCCCGCCATCCTGCATGCCTTCCGCAGCGCCGCAGTTACAATGGGCGCGCCGTCCGTCATCATCGCCCATACCGTCAAGGGCAAAGGCGTTCCGATGATGGAGAATGTCCCTGCCTGGCATGGCAGCGTGAAGATGACCCGCGAACAGACTGAAGAATCCCTGATCGCCCTTGGCGGCAGCGCGGACGAAATCAAGGAATTGCTCGATGTCTAACGCAGCACCCGCCCTTGTTGGCAAAAGTGGCGATTCCTTGCGCGAAGCCTTCGGCAAGACGCTGTCTTCCATCGCGGACGAGTTTCCCAAACTGGTTGTACTGGATGCCGATATCGCCGGTGGCACAGGCGTGCACCATATCCGCAAGTCCCACCCGGATCGGTTTGTGCAATTCGGCATTGCCGAGCAGAACATGATGGCGGCGGCGGGCGGCATGGCCGCTGTCGGCCTGCTGCCGGTGGTGACCACATTTGCCGTCTTCTGTCTGCGCGCCGTCGAACAGGCTCGCCTGTCCCTGGCCTATGCCGGAAGAAACGCCAAGATCGTGGCGTCACATCCAGGCCTGGATACCGGCCCGGACGGTGGATCGGCCCAGTGCCTGGAAGACCTGGCGGCTTTTCGCGCCATACCTGGCATGACCGTGATTTCACCCGCCGACGCCACTGAAATGGCGCTGGCCACTCGCGCCATGCTGGAATTCGAGGGCCCGGTCTATATGCGCACCGGTCGCAGTCCGGCACCGCTTGTCTTCGGTGAAGGCCATCACTTTGTCATTGGCAAGGGCCAGATCATCCGCGAGGGCACCGATGTCACCCTCATCGCGTGCGGCGTTGAAGTGGCGCGTGCGCTGGATGCCGCCGCCGCGCTGGCGGAGGATGGCATCAGCGCCCGCGTGGTGAACATGCCGACCATCAAGCCGATCGATGCCGACCTGATCGCCCGATGCGCGCGCGAAACCGGCGCCATTGTTACCGCCGAGGATCATAATATCCATGGAGGTCTGGGCAGCGCGGTGTCCGAAGTGCTCGCGATGACCGTCCCCTGCCCAATGGAGTTTGTGGGCGTGAAGGACACGTTCGGCTCTTCTGGTGAGCCAGAAGAGTTGGCCTACGCCTATGAGATCGCCGCACCCTTCATTGCCGCCGCCGCGCGCAAAGTGCTGAAGCGCAAGAAATGACGCGCTTTTCGTTGGCCGGAAAGAACGCCATCGTCACCGGTGGTTCGCGCGGATTGGGCGCCGCCATCGCCCTGGGCTTGGGCGAAGCTGGGGCAGACGTCATTCTCACTTATCGCGAAAAACACGCAGACGCTGCCGCAATCGTGCAGCAGATCGAAGCGATGGGTCGCCGCGCCATGGCTGTGCCCATGGAGGTCACCAGCCGGACTTCCATCCAGCATGCGGCGGACCAGGCGCGATCCTTTGGCCGGATTTCCATCCTCGTCAACAATGCCGGGGTCAACAAGCCGACCGACTTCGACCAGATCGAAGATGGTGATTGGGACTTTGTGCTCGACACGAACCTGAAAGGCCCTTTCATGGTGGCGCAGGTCTTCCTGCCGCTGCTGAAGGAAGCCGGTGGCGGCGCCATCACCCATATCGGCTCGGTCTCCGGCCAGTATGGCGGTCCGCGCACGGCGCATTATGCCGCCTCCAAGGCGGGGCTGATCTCACTGGCGCAGGTGATCGCCCGCTTTGGCGCACAGTACAATATCCGCTCCAACACTCTGGCCGCCGGCCTGATCGCGTCTGAAATGGCCGCTGCAGGCTTGGCCAATGCGGCAGTGCAAAAGGCGGCGGAGACCATCATTCTCAAGCGCATGGGAACGCCGCGCGAAGTGGCCGATGCCACTGTGTTCCTGTCGTCCGATGCGGCCAGCTACATCACGGCCCAGACCCTGAACGTCAATGGAGGCCTGTACTTCTGATGACTTCACAG
>JAEZBK010000300.1 GCA_023427355.1 Pseudomonadota bacterium | reverse complement strand
ATCGGCGGCGGCAGCGTCAGTTGTGTATAAGAGCCAGCCGCCCGCGCGCGCGGCGCGGCTTCGGCTTCCACCGGGTCGATCAGGCTGGCGGACCAGATGGTCTGGTTCTTGCCCGAATTGGGGCCATAGCTGGCGTTGTAGACCATCACATTGCTCAGGCCCGCGAAATAATCCAGCGCGCTGGCCGATGCGTTGGGAAAGTTGGGCGCATCGCAATTCTGGCCCGCCGCGCAGCCCGATGTGGCGCGCAGGGTCAGGATGTTCGCGTTATAAGCCACGCCGGGTGCGCCGCTTGTGCCCGACGCGCCGATGATCCCCGACACATGCGTGCCATGGCCGCCCGTATCCGCTTCGGCGATCTGCGTGGCGTCAAAGGCGCCGCCGGGCGAGGGCAGCACATAATTGCGTCCGCGCGGATCATGCTTTCCGGTGAAGGCCGGATGCCCCAGGTCAATGCCGGTATCGGCCACCGCCACGGTGATGCCGGTGCCGGTATAGCCCAGCGCCCAGGCCGCGGGCGCGCCGATCAGGTTCAGGCCATACTGGTTGGCATGGGGCGCCACCTGCGCCATGGCCGCGCCGCACACGCTGGTCAGCGCCGCCAGCGTCAATGCCGGCAGCCCTTTGCGCAAACCCGTCCTCATGAAAATCCCCCGCGCGAAATGGCGCCTGCTGCACAATGAAATACCGCCTGGAAATGGCCCGGCGTCACGAATTTCTAGGCGCGAAGGGATTTATTTCGCAAGCCAGCGGCTGCGATGCAGGCTGCGCGAATTCGCCGCCCACCCCTTCAGCCCTGCCGCCACCAATTCGGTCTGGGCGGGGAAGCGCAGGGGGATCCAGGGATAATCCCGCAGCGCCAGGCCTTCCGCCTCTGCCAGCAGCGCCCCGCGCGCCTTCGCGTCGGGCTCGGCCGTGGCGCGCACCATCAGCCGGTCGAAGGCCGGACTCTTCCAGCCCGCATAATTGTTGCCCGCATCCGAGCGCAGCAGGTCCAGGAAGTTCGACGCATCGTTGAAGTCGGCATACCAGTTGGCCACGCCCAGGTCGTAATTTTTCTGGCGCAGGTTCTGGAAATGGATCGGCACGCCGGTCGCGGCAATCTGAAGCCGCACATAGGCCTGGCCCAGCATCGCCTGCAGCACGGCGGCCAGCCGCCGGTTGTCGGCGCTGGTGGTGGTGGCCAGGCGCAGCGTCAGCCGCCGCGCCGGACCATAACCGGCCTCGCGCATCAGGCGCTGCGCCTCGGCCAGCCGGGCGGCAAACGCCATCTTGCGGAAATCAAAGCCCGCATGGCCGGGATAATTGGCGACGCCCGGCGGCACGATGGCGTAAGCCGCAGGTTCGCCCAGCTTCAGGACCTTTTGCGTGATCGCCTCGCGGTCGATCGCCAGGTTCAGCGCCCGGCGCACCCGCACGTCCTTCAATGCAGGGGTCTGCTGGTTGATCGCCAGATAGGATACCGCCAGCGATGGCGTGACTTTCAAGGCGCCGGGCAGGTTGGCGCGCAGCCATTCCACCTGCGCCAGCGGCGCTGGGCTTTGCAGGTCCAGCTCGCCCGCGCGGAAGCTGCGCAACGCGGCGTCGGCATCCGTGGTGGGGAAATACTGCACCGTCTCGATGGCTATGCGCGCGGCGTCATGGAAGCGCGGGTTCTTCGCCAGCGTCACCCGGTCATTGGGTCGCCATTGCGACAGGGTGTAGGGCCCGTTGCTCACATGGTTGCCGGGCCGCACCCAGGCCGCGCCATGCTTCGCCAGCGCGTGCCGGGGCAGGGGCGAGGCCGAGATATGCGCCAGCAGTTCGGGCAGATAGGGCGCGGGCGCTTCCAGCGTCAGAACCAGCGTGCCGGTCCCGCGCACCGCGATGCCAAGCGCACTTTCCGGCATCGCGCCGCCGCTGACGGCGCGGGCGTTTTTGATCGGCCACAGATTATAGGCATAGCGCGAAGCGGATTTCGGATTGAGCAGCCGCCGGAAGGCAAAGGCGAAATCCTCCGCCGTCACCGCCACGCCGTCCGACCATTGCGCGCGGCGCAGGGTGAAGGTCCAGGTCAGCCCGTCCTTCGATACGTCCCAGCGTTCGGCCATGCCGGGGATGGGCTGGCCCTTCGCATCCAGCGTGGTCAGCCCAATCATCAGGTCGCCGATGATGTTGTCTTCGGCCTGCGTGCCCGCGAAGGAGGGATCGAGCGTCTCCGGCTCCGCGCCATTGCCGCGATTAAGCGTCGCGGCCTGCGCGGGCAGGGCAGTCAGCGCCAGGACCAGGAGAAGGGATGTCCACTTCATACAGCGGCAAGTATCCGGCGCCGCTCTTCCTCATCAATGGAAATCCAGCGTGTACGATGCTTATCCATCGCATTGGATTTCCAGCCCTTGATGTAGGGGCGCACGAGGTTGCCGGAGACCCAGAAATACAGTGGCATGATTGCATGGTCATCCAGCGCAATACGCTCGGCCCTGGCGAGAAGTTGCCCGCGTTGGCCAATATCGGTTTCATTCTGGGCGGCTGCCAGCGTGGCATCGAACGCAGGGTTGGCGTATTCGCCCCAATTGTTGCCGGCGCCTGTTTTCAGCAGGTCCAGAAAATTCGACGCATCCGAGAAATCGGCGCCCCATCCCGGATTGCAGATGTCGAAATTGTGCTCCTGGATGCGGGCATAGAAGGTTGCCGGGTCGTTGGCGATGACGGTCACATTGATGAAGGCCTGCGCCAGCATCTGCTGGACGGCAGCCGCCACCGCCCGCGCCGTGCTGGTGGTCGAGCGTATCATGTAGGTGGTGCGTACCGGGTTGTCCCGGCTGAAACCCGCCGCCTGCATCAGGCGCTGGGCTTCCGCAATCTGAAGGTCTGCCTTCTGGCCGCGATTTTCCAGATACACCCCTCCGGGATAGTTGGAGATGCCCGGTGGCACCAGATTGTAAGCGGGCACATGCCCCGCGCGGATGATCTTGTCGGTGATGGCTTCGCGGTTCAGAACGAGGTTCATGGCCTTGCGGACACGTACATCGTCGAACGGCTTGACCTTGTGGTTGGCTACGATGAGTTCGGAGGTCAGTTGCGGCACAGGGCTCAACAGTTCAGGCATGTTTTCCCTGATCCATCCGATCTGCTGCGTCGGCAGGCGGCTTTGCACATCAAGCTCACCTGCGCGCAGAGATCGGAGGGCTGCGGTATAATCCAGGGTGGGCAGGACCAGGGCCTTTTCGACCTTCACGTTCTGCGAATCCCAGAAGCGTGAATTCTTGGTCAGCAGGATGTGATCATTGGGCCGCCACGCCGAAAGGACATAGGCGCCGTTGCTGACATAGGTTCCGGGCCGCGCCCAGGCGTTGCCCAGTTTCTCGACGACATGCTTTGGCTGGGGATAGCAGGTGACATGGTTCAGCAGCTCCGGCAGATAGGGCGCGGGATGCTCCAGGCGGATTTCCAGCGTGCGCGTGTCGATCGCGCGGACGCCTAGCGCCTCTAGCGGCATCTTCCCGTTGTTGACCGCTTCGGCGTTCTTGAAGACGTGGATGAAATAGGCGTACTGGGCTGCGGTCTTGGGATCCAGCAGCCGCCGCCAGCCAAACAGGAAATCCTCTGCCGTCACGGCCACGCCGTCCGACCAGACGGCCTCACGCAGGAAGAAGGTCCAGGTCAAACCATCTTCGGATGTCGTCCAGCGTTCCGCCATGCCGGGGATCGTGTCGCCGTTCACGTCATCGGTGGTCAGGCCGATCAGCAGGTCGCCGATGATGGCGTCTTCCCATGTCGCGCTCGATTGCGCCGGATCGAGTGTATTGGGCTCCGCGCCGTTGCCGCGCCGGAACAGCCCTGCCTCGACCTGAGGGCGCCCGCGCCTCTCCGGTTGCGCGGGCGACAGCGCCGCATAGGCGCCCAACCCCACCGCCGCCGCGCCGCCCGCCAGCAGCGCCGTGCGCCGGTTCCACCGATTGGGGCCTTTTTCGCCGTTTCCGCCGCTCAAATGCTTAATATCCGCTACTTTGCGGGCCTCGCGCCCGCGATGCGAATACCATAATATGTCCGCCACCGGTTCGCGAGAGCGCCAAAGCGCCCGCATCCGCCAAAAGGGGGCTGGGGCCCCGCAGAACAGTTTAGGGAATGAACGACATGAATATCCGCCTGGGCCTGACGCTTTGCCTTGTGGCCCTGCCTGCCTTGACCGGCGCCGCCTTGGCCCAGTCCTCCAGCCGCGAACAGGTCATGTTGCGCCTGCCGCGCTGCGCGCCCATGGCCGACAATCGCGCCTATCTCGATTGCTACTATGCGGCGGTGCAACCCATGCGCGCCGAACTGGGCCTGGCTGCCGCGCCGCAGGACGCCACCTATGCGCCGCTCTTCAGTTCCGCTGCGCCCGCGCCGGCCGGCACGCTGACGCCCGCCGCCGCCGCCACGCGCGAAGACGTGATGCTGCGCCTGACGCGCTGCGCCGCCATCGGCGACACGCGCCAGTACATGGATTGCTACTATGCCGCCGCCCAGCCGCTGCGCGCCGAACTGGGCCTTGCGCCCGCGCCCCAGGCCTCGACCTATGCGCCTCTCTTCGCGCTCACCCAGGCCATGCCCGCGCAGCAGCGCATCGCGGGCGTACCCGGTGGCGTTCCGGGCGTGGGCGCCGATGGCCGCCCCAACCTGATACCGCAATCGGCGTATCAGCCCACCTTCCAGC
>JAEZBK010000195.1 GCA_023427355.1 Pseudomonadota bacterium | reverse complement strand
GCGCCACGCTGTCCAGCCCGGCGCTGACCAGCAGCGAAACCGACGCGTCGGCGCGGCGTGGCAGGACGAGTGTCAGCGGTCCGGGCCAGAAGGCGGCCGCCAACTTCTCGGCCAGCGGGTTAAAAATGCCCTGGCGCGCGGCGGCGGCGGCATCGCTCACATGCACGATCAGCGGATTGAAGCGCGGGCGGCCCTTGGCGGCGAAGATGGCGGCCACGGCCTCGCCCTGGGCCGCGTCCGCGCCCAGGCCATAGACGGTCTCGGTGGGCAGGGCGACCAGCTTGCCGTCCGCCAGCAGGCGGGCGGCCTCGGCGATGGCATCTGGCGTGGCGGCGCGGATCATGCCGCCTGTCTAACGTTCCGCCACGGGCTTGTCGCCCATTTCCGCCGCGCCGGGGGGAATCCGCTTGGGATTGCGCGAACTTTCGGTCTGCTGCGGGAAGGGGATGGTGATCCCGGCCTGGTCGAAGCGCTCCTTGATCGCCTTGAGCATGTCGAAGGTGACATCGCCATGCTGGGTGGTGTTCACGAAGCAGCGCGCGACCAGGTTCACCGAGGAGGCGGCGAGCGCATCCACCTTGGCGATGGGCGCGGGCTCGGCGTGGATGCGCTTGTCCTGGTGCATGATGTCCAGCAGGACCGCCTGCGCCTCGTCTATGCTGTCCGCATAGTCGATGCCGACAACGATGTTGATGCGTCTTGTCGGTTCCCGCGTGAAGTTGGTGATGGTGTTTCCGAAGATCTGCGAGTTCGGAATGGCGACATATTGCAGGTCGGGCGTGATCAGCACCGTGTTGAACAGCGAGATTTCGCGCACGATTCCGGCGGTCGCCGCGCCCCCGGCCGTGATGTTGTCGCCGACCCGGAAGGGCCGCAGGATCAGCAGCATGGTGCCCGACGCGACATTGGACAAGGTGCCCTGCAGCGCCAGGCCGATGGCCAGGCCCGCAGCGCCCATCAGCGCGATCAGCGAGGTGGTCTGGATGCCGAACTGGCCCAGCACGATGACCAGCGTGATCGCCATGATCACATAGCGGGCAATGGTCGCCAGCAGCGGCTTGATGGTGTCATCCAGCACATGGGAACGGGCCAGAACCTTGCGCAGCCACATGCCGGCCCAGCGCGACACCATCCAGCCGCCGATCAGGATGGCCAGCGCGATCAGGATGTTGATCGCCGCGTTGATCAGCATCACCGTCAGGGCGGGCAGGGCCTCGCGAACCTCGCCGGGCACGCGCGCGGCGTCCTTCAGCGGCGACAGGTCGATCCTGTCCTGGAGCTGGAGCGCGGGGCGCAGAAGGAATTCAAGCGGATTAACCATGGGAAACTGCCGTTGGTGCCGGTGAGGGATTGCAGGTTAGGATTGTACCGCACCAGAAGGCAAAACCATGTCGCGATTTTCGCTGTTGTTTCCCGTGCTGCTGTGTGCCGCGCCCGGCGCGGCGCTGGCCCAGGTTCCGTCTTGCGCGGGCCCTGCGGAAATCACCAGGGCCAGCATCGTGCGGGTGGAGCAGAACGGGGCGATGATCCTGTCGGATGGCCGGGCCATGCTGCTGGAAGGCCTGCGCCTGCCCATGGGCGCCGCGGACCGGGCTGCGTCCCGCCACGCCAACGAAGCGCGTGCGACGCTGCTGTCGCTGGCACGGGAGGGGCTCGTCACCGGACGGGCGGTCGCGCCCAAGCAGGATCGTTATGACCGCGTGCGGGTCCAGGGCTTCACGGCCACCGCCTGGCTGCAGCAGGCCATGCTGGAACAGGGCCTGGCGCGGGTGGCGATCGCGCCCGACCGTAGCGAGTGTGCAAGCCAGCTTTATGGCTTCGAGGCGGCAGCGCGCGCGGCGCGACGCGGCCTGTGGGCCGATGTCGCCTATCGCATCCGGGGCAACAATGACGACTGGAGGCAGGATATCGGCACCTTCCAGCTCATCGAGGGCCGTATCGGCCGGGTCAGCGAGCGCGATGGCCGGCTGGTCCTGGATTTCGGTGCCGACGGGCGCAGCGGCCTGCGCCTGGTGGTGGCGGGCGCGGATCGCGCGGCCTTCCGCAAGGGTGGCGATCCGGCGGCGCTGGAAGGCCGCGCCGTGCGCGTGCGCGGCGTGATTCAGCAGGTGGAGGGCAGGCCGCAGATCGGCGTGGCCCACCGGGCGCAGATCGAGCTTCTGGATACAAAATGAAAAGGCCCGGATTTCTCCGGACCTTTTCGCGCGATAGAGGGTCGCGGTTTTCGGGAAGCGGATCAGGCCGCCTTCTTGGTCAGCATGCCTTCGACGCGCTTGACCGCTGTCGGCTCGTCGGTCTTCTCGACGGCGGCGACTTCGCGGGCCATGCGGGCCAGGGCCTTTTCATAGAGCTGACGCTCGGAATAGGACTGTTCCGGCTGGCCACCGGCGCGGTGCAGGTCGCGCACCACTTCGGCGATCGAGACCAGGTCGCCCGAGTCGATCTTCGCTTCGTATTCCTGCGCGCGGCGCGACCACATGGTGCGCTTGATGCGGGCGCGGCCCTTGAGCGTGTTCAGGGCGTTGCCCACGATTTCCGGCGAGGACAGCTTGCGCATGCCCACTGACTTGGCCTTGGCCACGGGAACGCGCAGGGTCATCTTGTCCTTCTCGAACTCGATGATGAACAGCTCGAGCTTGTAGCCGGCGACTTCCTGCTCCTCGACGCCGGCAACCTTGCCGACGCCATGGGTCGGATAGACGACATGGTCGTTGGCCTTGAACTCATGCTTCTTGTTGGAATTGGCAGGCACCTTCTTCGCCGGAGTGGGAG
>JAEZBK010000186.1 GCA_023427355.1 Pseudomonadota bacterium | reverse complement strand
CCGAAGTGACCAACCCGCGCCCCCGCCAGGCCGGGCGCGCCATTCTGCGCGATGAGACCGGCCGGGTTCTGCTGATCCGCTTCGTGCTTCCCAACATGACCTTCTGGGCCACGCCCGGCGGCGGCGTCGAGCCGGGCGAAAGCCTGCACGATGCGGCCATGCGCGAGCTTCAGGAAGAACTGGGCATCGCCGTGGCGTTGGAAGGCCCCATCCACACCGCCACCGGCATCTTCGAGTTTGAAGGCGAACTGATCGAAAACACCGATCATTTCTTCCATGGACGCTGGAGCGGCACGCCGCGCCTGTCGGGCGTCACGGCGAACGAAAGCGCCGCCTTGACCGAGGCGCGCTGGTGGACCGTTGCGGAGCTGGAAGCGATGGAGGACGCGTTTTTTCCGCGAGACCTGCCCGCGGTGATGCGGCGGCTAGCCTAGCGGCGCAAACGTCGCCGCCTGGCCGGGCAGGGGCGCCTGCACGCGCGGCGTGGCCGTCACCGTCTGCTCGGCGCCCGCCGCCTTGCGGCCGCCATCACCCAGCGGATCGTCGGAATGGCGGCAATTGCCTTCGAAGAAGGCGCCCGATTCCACCGCAAACGCCTCGTGCAGGATGTCGCCTTCCACATGGCTGGTGGCGCAGAGCTGCACCTTGCGGGCGCGGATACGGCCGAACACGCGGCCACGGATGGTCACATCCTCGGCCAGGATCTCGCCATGGATCTCGGCCTTCTCGCCGATCACCAGGCTGACGGAACGCACATCGCCCTCGACGCGGCCATCGATCTGCATGTCGCCATCACAGGTCAGCGTGCCCTTGATGACCGCATCGGCGGCCAGGATGGACGGCGCGGAACGCCCGGCGGGTTTCTTGGCCGATGCGATGGGCGCCGACAGGGGCGCGGGCGCGGGGCTCGTATCCTTGGGCTTGCTAGAGAACATTGCGGCCTGCCTCGATGAAACTGCTGGGATTGCGGACCTTGCCGTCAAACAGGACTTCGTAATGCACATGGCTGCCGGTGCTGCGCCCGGTGGAGCCGACGCGCCCGATCTCGGCGCCCTTGTTCACCCGCGCACCGGGGCGCACCGTGATGCGTGACATGTGGCCATACCGGGTGCGAATGCCGAAGCCATGATCCACCTCGACCATGTTGCCATAGGCGCCCTTGTAACCGGCAAAGACCACGCGGCCCGGCGCGGTGGAGAAGACCCTGGCGCCATATGGCCCGGCAAAATCCACGCCGGGATGATAGGCATAGCTGCCTGTGAAGGGATCGCGGCGCGCGCCAAAGCCGCTGGAACGATCGAAGCGCGCGTCGGTCACCGGCATGGCCAGCGGCACATGGCGCACGGCCGCGATCAGCGTATCCAGCTCGGCCTGCAGGGCAGAGGTGCGCAGATAGGCCTGCGTGAACGCCTTGTCCGAAACACCTGCCAGCCGCACGCGGTTCAGCGGGATCTCAGGTCCGCCCACGGCGCTGGCCGCGACCCGGCGGGGGAATTGCTCGGGATGAAGTCCCGTCTTGCGCAGCACGCTGCGCAGGGCCGTCGCGCTCTTCTGCAAACCCGCCTCGGCGCTGGCCAGCATGGTCATGTCCTGGCCTTCCAGCGCGGCCAGGCGCGCGGTCTGCGCATTCAGCGATTTCAGCGCCGGATGATCGGCGTGCGCGGCGGAAACGGGGCGGGCCTGCGGTGCGGGTGCGCCCCCGAAAAGCGTACGCAGCCGGTCCAGCGCGCGGGTGAAGAAGCCCGGTTCTGCCAGCGGCTGTCCCGTGCGCGGCTGCGGCGCGGGCACATCGGGCATCATGGCCAGCGCCGAACTGCCGGCATCCTCGTCGCCGATGACGTCTTCGGTCAGGGCCACGTCTTCGCCGGCGGCGGCATGATCCAGCGGCGCGGTGTTGCCGAACACCAGCGGTTCGGCGGCGGCCTGCGGACGGATGCCGCCGATGGCGCTGCTGGCGGCGGCCTGTCGCGACAAAAGGCCGTTGATGGCGTTCTGCTTGGCGGTCAGGGAATCGGCGGTGGCCTTGAAACGATCCTCGGCGGAGACCAGCGCGCCATTGAGTTCGTCGTATGACAATTGCAGTTCCGAAACCCGGTTCTCATAGGCCGACTGCATCTGCTGGTAGCGATGGTCGGTGGCCGCGATGATGCGGTCCTTGAAGATCACGTTGACGGTGGCGAACGCGACCCAGCCCAGGAAGATAAGCGTCAGCCCGGCCAGCGTCGCCTGCAGCGACGGACCGAAGGTGAAGAACTGCACACGCCCATCGCTGCGGATATAGATCTGCCGCTCGGGGAATGTTTCATGCAGCCATGTCCAGACACGCTGAAGCAGCGTTTCCGTCATTTGCGAACTTTCCTTGAGGGCTTTCTGCGCGCCCAACCCACTTTCGGGCGACATTTCACCCTCTCGCTGCGGTGCGATCAAGCGCCGGTTCCAGAAAAAAGACCTTGCGGTTAACCGCGGCCCAAAGCGTCGCGATGTCTTGCCGGTCTTCTTCACAGTGCCTTGACCCGTTCCAGAACGGTCTCGACATGGCCGGGAACCTTGACCTTGCGCCACACGGCGGCGATGCGGCCGGTTGCATCCACCAGGAAGGTCGCGCGCTCCATGCCCATATATTTGCGGCCATACAGGGATTTTTCGCCCCACACGCCGAACGCCTGCGCCATTTTTGTCTCAGGATCTGACCCAAGCGCCACAGTCAGCTTGTGCTTGCGGCGAAATTTCTGGTGGCTTTCGAGACTGTCCTTCGAGACCCCCAATACCTGCACGCCCAGCTTGGTGAATCGGGCCTTCGCCGCGCTGAATTCCTGCGCCTGGCGGGTACAACCGGAGGTGTCGTCCTTGGGGTAGAAGTAAAGGACATAGGGCTGCCCCTTGAGGCTGGCGCGGGTCACCTTGTCGCCGGCATCGGTGACAATGGCGAAGTCCGGAGCCTTGTCGCCCACCTGCAGCCCGCCATCCGCAGCCTTGGTTGCCGTCCCGGACGCCATGGAACCCCTAGCAGAATCAAGGCAGGACAGAAAATCGCCGCCCGTTACAAAACACGCCTTTAACCGCGTTTACCCCATATAGTGAAAGAAGGCGAGGGTTCGCCGGGTGTTCCCCTCCAACATCCTGCATTCCCTGCCCTTTTTAGGCCCAATAGCTAGGGTAGCAGGGATGCTCCCAGGAACAGTGACCGCTTGAACCTGTCCTTTGCCCGCTTCGTGAAAAGGCACCATGTCAGCCGTGCCTGCCTCAGCCTTGGCGTCATCGCCGTGGCGGTGGTCTTTTTCGCGGCCGGCGCGGTGCTGCGGCTGCTGATGGGGCCGGTGTCGCTGGGGCCGCTGCGCGGTCCGATTTCCGATGCCCTGCGCCAGGCCATGCCCGGCATCACCCTGCAATATGACCAGGCGGCGGTGGAATGGAGCCGCGACGAAGGCCGCATCAACCTGGTGGTGCTGGGCGCGCGGATGATCGATTCCGGCGGGCGGATCGTGGCGCAGGCGCCAAAGGCCGACATAGACATGGCGGCGGTGCCACTGCTGACGGGCCGCTTCGTCGTCCGCCGCGTGACGCTGGTCGGCGTGCAGCTCGCATTGGTGCGGCTGGCCGATGGCAGCATCCGGCTGGGCGTTGCCGCCAACAAGGGCAGCGATGACATCATCGAGCGCATCCGCGAGGTCATCAACCGCAGCAGCAGCGGCCCTTCGACCTTGCAGAGCTTCGCCGTGCGCGATGCGCGGCTGGCTATCCAGGACGAACCCACGGGCCTGTTCCTGGTCGCGCCTCGTGCGGCGCTGGTCATCAGCCCCAAGGGCGAAGCGATCGCCGCCGCCTTCGATGCCGAGGTCGAGATTTCCGGCGCCAGGGCCGCGCTCAAGGCCGATATCGTCATTCCCCCCAACGATGCGCCGATGTCCGGCAGCTTTTCGGTGCAAGACCTCGATCTTCGCGCACTGGCCGCCAACACACCGCGCTTCGCCGCGCTGAAGGACGTGGCGCTGATCGCCAATGTCAGCAGCCGTTTTGGCTTCGGGCCCGGCGCAAAGCTCGCCTTCGCCGATTTCGAGATGAGCGCCCGGGGCGAGGTGCCCTTCAACCTCTATCGCTCGCCGCGCCTGCATGTGAATGCCGTGACCCTGAATGGCCGCTATGACGGCGCTGCCGGCCATGTCCGCATCAACACTGCCAGCCTGGATGCGCGAGAACTCAAGACAAGGCTGTCGGGGCAGGGGCGCCTCACCCGCGATGCGCAAGGCGCGGTGACACGTCTTGAAGGCGACATGGCGTTGACCGATCTGTCGCTGGCGGTGCCCGGCCTCTTCCCGCGCGCCACCGCCTTCAGCGCGGTCAATTTCGAAGGCGGCTATGACTTCACGGGCAATGTGCTGGATATCGGGCGCGCCGTCGTCACGGGGCCGGGCTTCAACCTGCAGACCGCGGGCACCGTCACCTTCGCCGACAAGCAGTCGCCGGGCGTCATCCTCAAGGGCAGCCTGGGCCAGATGCCGGTCCGCACCCTGATGAATTACTGGCCGTTGCCCGCCGCGCCCGGCGCGCGCGAATGGATCGCGGACAATGTCTTCGCAGGCATGCTGGGGCCCGCCACCTTCGCCCTCAACATGGCGCCGGGCGTGCTGGAAAAGGCGGTCCTCCCCGACGACGCCCTGAACATCGCCTTTTCCCTGCGCGACGTGGAGGCGAACTATCTGTCCGGCCTCACGCACCTGACGGGCGTGGCGGGCCAGGCCTTGCTGACCGGCGACGATTTTGTCGTGGATTTCAGCGGCGGGCGCGTGGGCAACCTTGTCGTCTCCACCGGCCGCGCCACGATCCCGGACCTGCACAAGACCGGCACCATGGGCACCTTCACAGCCCATGTC
>JAEZBK010000140.1 GCA_023427355.1 Pseudomonadota bacterium | reverse complement strand
CGGCAGGCCAAAGGTCGCCTCGCTGACAAAGACGTCACAGCGTACCGGTTCGAAGGGCGGACAGGTGGGATCGCGGCGGCGCTTGTAATCGCCCGACACGGCGATGGTCATGCCGTTCCATCCGATGACGGCCTGGGCGGAGCCCAGCACATGGCCCGCAGGGGCCATCGTCACCGTCACGCCATCCCGCGAAAGGGATTTCCCATAGGCCAGCGGCTCCTGCCGGACGGCGAAATCCGCGCCATAACGCCCCGCCATGATGGCCAGCGTCTGCGGCGTCGCCACCACCGTCTCATGCCCGGAACGGGCATGGTCGCCATGGCCATGGGTGATGACCGCGCGGGCCACCGGCTGCACCGGGTCGATGTAGAAATCCCCCGGCGGGCAATAGAGCCCGGCCGGCGTGGGACACATGAGGGAGGAGAATTTGCGCAAAAGGATACCCCTGCCCCAAACGTTCCGGCCGCGTTCGGGTTTCGCGCCCGGCGCAACTTACCGGCTTTTCAAGGGTTCTTACCGGTGGAACCCGCCGGAAACCTTCCCATGGCCGCCGCCCGCAAGAAACCCGCGCGCAAGCGCAAAGCCGCCAGCCACAAGAAGTCGGGCTCCGCACGGCGGGCGGCACATCATCCTGCGCCCGCCAATGACGATGCGCCGCAACTGTCGCGGCGTCCGCTGTGGCAGGGAAATCTGCGCCTGTCGCTGGTGAGCTGCCCCATCGCGCTCTATGGCGCCACCAGCCGCCGCAGCGATATCTCCTTCCACCTGCTCAATCCCAAGACCAACAACCGCATCCGCATGGTGCCCACCGATCCCGATTCCGGGCCGGTGGAGCGGGCCGACCTGGTCAAGGGGTATGAGATCAGCAAGAACCATTATGTGAAGGTGACGCCCGACGAGCTGAACGCCGTCAAGCTGGAAACCACCCACACGCTGGACATCGAACGCTTCGTGGATGCCGCCACCATAGACCGGCTCTATTGGAACGATCCCTTCTACATCCTGCCGTCCGACGACAGCGGCATGGATGCCTATACCGTGATCCGCGATGCCATGGCCGGTGCCAACCGCATCGCGCTGGGCCGCGTCGTGATGCATTCGCGCGAGCGCCTGATGGCGGTGGAGGCGCGCGGCAAGGGGCTCATCGCCTGGTCGTTGCGCATGGCCGACGAGGTGATCGAACCCGACACGGCGTTTGACGATATTCCCGCCGGCAAGGGCGACCGCAAGATGATCGAGATCGCAGAGAAGATCATCGAGCAGCAGGAAGCGGCCTTCGATCCGTCCGGCTTCGAGGATCGCTATGAGAAGGCCCTGCGCGAACTGATCCGCCGCAAGGAAAAGGGCGAGAAGATCGTCACCGCCGAGCCGGTCGAGGAAACCAACGTGATCGACCTGATGGCCGCGCTGAAGCAGAGCCTGAAGGGCAAGGGTGGGGCGAAGCCGGCACCCGCAAAGAAGCGCAAGGCGGGGTAACCGCCCATGGGGGCAAGACCGAAGCGCAAGACGCCGCTGGCCCGATACCAGTCGATGCGCGACTTCACCGTCACCGCCGAGCCCAGCGGCAAGGCCAAGGTGGCGGCGTCGAAACGCCTGCGCTTCGTCATCCAGAAACATGCGGCCACGCGGCTGCATTACGATTTCCGGCTGGAGCTGGACGGCACCTTCCGCTCCTGGGCGGTGACGCGCGGCCCCTCGCGCGATCCCGCCGAAAAGCGCCTGGCGGTCGAGGTGGAGGATCATCCGCTCGATTATGGCGATTTCGAAGGCACCATCCCCAAGGGCCAGTATGGCGGTGGCACGGTGATGCTGTGGGACCGGGGCTATTGGGAACCGGAGGGCGATGCCGAGGCGATGCTGAAGAAGGGTGACCTGAAATTCACCCTGGATGGCGAAAAGCTGAAGGGAAGCTGGGTGCTGGTGCGCATGCGCAGCGACAAGTACGCCAAGGGCGGAAAGTCCAAGCGCAACAACTGGCTTTTGATCAAGCACAAGGACACGTTCGCCAAGGCGGGCGATGCCGAGAAGGTGCTGAAACAGGATCATTCCGTCACATCGGGCCGCGCCATGGCCGCCATCGCCGGGGGCGAAGGCGCCAAACCCAAGCCTTTCATGAAGGCCAGCCGCTTCAAGGCCGATGCGGTGTGGCAATCCAAGCCGCGCGGCACCGCCGCCACCAGCCCCATGCCCAAACCGAAAAAGGCTGGCGCCCTTCCCGGCTTCGTCGCACCGCAGCTGTGCCGCCTGGTGGACCAGCCGCCGGGCGGCGCGGATTGGGTGCATGAAGTCAAGTTCGACGGCTATCGCATGCAGTTGCGCGTCAAGGACGGCAAGGCCGCCTTGCGCACGCGCAAGGGCCTGGACTGGACGGCGAAATTCCCCGCCATCGCGCGCGCCGCCGCGAAACTGCCGGACTGTATCGTGGATGGCGAGGTCTGCGCGCTCGATCATAATGGCGCGCCGGATTTTGCCGCGCTGCAGGCCGCCCTGTCAGACGGCAAGACCGAACCATTGGTCTTCTTCGCCTTCGACCTTCTGTTCGCCGATGGCGAGGATCTGCGCCCCCTGCCCCTGACCGGCCGCAAATCGCGCCTGGAAACACTGCTGACGCATCAGCATGCGTCGTTGCGCTATGTCGAGCATTTCACCAGCGGCGGCGATGCTGTGCTGCAATCGGCCTGCCGCATGAACCTGGAAGGCATCATTTCCAAGCGCGCCGATGCGCCCTATCGCAGCGGCCGCAGCGATTCCTGGACCAAGGCCAAATGCCGGGCGGGCCATGAGGTGGTGATCGGGGGCTGGGCGACCACGGCGGGCAAATTCCGCTCGCTCCTGGTGGGCGTCCATCGCGGTGATCACCTTGTCTATGTCGGCCGCGTCGGCACCGGCTATTCCGCCGCCAAGGTGGCAGGGCTTATGCCGCGCCTGAAGGCGGCAGCGGGCAAGACCTCACCCTTCACGGGCCAGAATGCGCCAAAGCATGTTCCCGGCGTGCATTGGCTGAAGCCAGAACTGGTGGCGGAAGTGGAGTTTGCAGGCTGGACCGGCGACGGCATGGTGCGCCAGGCGGCGTTCAAGGGCCTGCGCGCCGACAAACCCGCCGAGGATGTGCAGGCCGAGACGCCGAAGAAAAGCACCCAGCTGGCCGTGCCCAAGCCGAAAAAATCCCGCACGCCGCCGCGCAGCAGCAATGTGGTGATGAACCAGCCCATCTCCAATCCAGACAAGCCGCTATGGCCCGATGCGGACGATGGCGAACCCGTCACCAAGCTGGAACTGGCGCAATATTACGAGAAAGTGGGCGACTGGATGCTGCCGCATATCCAGGGCCGCCCCTGTTCGCTGGTGCGCGCACCCGATGGCATCCTGGGAGACCAGAAATTCTTCCAGCGCCACGCCGGGGCAGGCCAGTCCAGTCTCTTCACGCTTGTGAAAGTGTCCGGCGACCGCAAGCCCTATCTGCAGATCGACCGCGTGGAGGCGCTCGTCGCCGCCGCGCAATCCGGCGCACTGGAACTGCATCCCTGGAACTGCGTGGCGGGCGATCCGGAGCAGCCGGGCCGTTTCGTCTTTGACCTCGACCCCGACCCGGGTGTGACGTTCGACGATGTCATCGCCGCAACAAGGGAACTGAAGGACAGGCTGGAAGCGCTGGGCTTCATCCCGTTCGCCAAGACCACCGGCGGGAAGGGCCTGCACATCGTCACGCCCTTCGCGGCCAAGGGCGTGGACTGGAAACAGGCCAAGGCCATCGCGCGCGAAATCTGCGCCCGCATGGCGGCCGACAGTCCGGACAGGTATCTGGTCAACATGTCCAAGGCCCAGCGCAAGGGCCGCATCTTTCTGGATTACCTGCGCAACGACCGCATGGCCACTGCCGTGGCGCCGCTTTCGCCGCGCGCGCGCGAGGGGGCCACGGTTTCCATGCCCCTGGCCTGGAGCGCGGTGAAGAAGGGCCTGGATCCCAAACGCTTCACCCTGCGCACCGCACCGGCGTTGATCGCAAAGGCCCGCCCCTGGGCCGATTATGCCCGCGCCCACCCGTCGCTGGCCGCCGTCGCGCGCAAACTCGGTGCGTTATAGCACGCAATGATTGCCCGCCGGACCGGGAACCTATTGGCGCGCCTTGGAGTTTCTCTAGCTGGATCACAACAGCAGCAG
>JAEZBK010000041.1 GCA_023427355.1 Pseudomonadota bacterium | reverse complement strand
CGCCCATGGCGCGCTGGCGCTGGACGCCGTGCACAACGACATGGCCGACATGGCCGGCTTCGAAAGCGCCTGCGTGCTGGCGCGCGATTTCGGCTTTGACGGCAAGACCCTCATTCATCCTGCCCAGATCGCGCCCGCGCGCGCCGCCTTCGCGCCCACGCCCGACGAGATCGCGCGCGCCCGCCGCCTGCTGGACGCCTTCGCCCTGCCGGAAAATCGCGGCCGTGGCGTGATCGCCTTCGAGGGCCGCATGGTCGAGCGGCTGGATGCGCAGATCGCGCAGGATCTGCTGGCCGATGCGGAGCACGGCGCATGACGGGGGCTTATGTCCGTGCCGTGGCGGCCGGCGACCTCCGGCCCGATCCGGCCCAGGCGCATGCGGCAGCGAAGCTGGGGGCGCTGGCCGGCGCCTTGAAGCCATCGGGCTTTTCCTTTTTCCGCAAAGCCCCCGTGCCCAGGGGCCTCTACATCTGGGGCGATGTCGGCCGCGGCAAGACCATGCTGATGGACATGTTCTTCGCCGACGCGCCCGAACCGCGCAAGCAGCGCCTGCACTTCAACGCCTTCATGGCCGACATTCATGCCCGCATCCATGCCCTGCGCGCGCAGGCGAACATGGACGATCCCATCCCCCATGCCGCGCGCGCCATCGCACAGGAAGCGCGGCTGCTGTGTTTCGACGAATTCCAGGTGACCGACGTGGCCGACGCCATGATCCTGGGGCGGCTGTTCGAACAGCTCTTCGCCCTGGGCACCGTGATTGTGGCGACCAGCAACACCCCGCCCGAGCGGCTGTACGAAGGCGGTCTCAACCGCCAGCTTTTCCTGCCCTTCATCGCCCTGATCCAGGCACGGATGGAGGTGGTGACGCTGAACGGTCCCACCGATTACCGGCTGCAGACCCTGAAGGAATTGGACGTCTACATGACGCCGCTGTCGCCCGCCGCCGATGCGGCGATGGATGCGGCCTGGGTGAAGGTCGCGGGCGGGCCGGGCAAACCGGCATCGCTCACCGTGCTGGGCCGCAAGCTGGCCGTGCCGCGCGCAGGACGCGGCGCGGCGCGCTTTTCCTTCGCCGATCTGTGCGCGCAACCCTTGGCCGGGGCGGATTACCTGGCCATCGCGCGCGACTATCACACGGTCTTTGTGGACCACATCCCGGTCCTGACGCCGGAAATGCGCAACTGGACCCGGCGCTTCACCCTGCTGATCGACACGCTTTATGATGAAGGCGTGAAGCTGGTCTGTTCCGCCGCCGCGCCGCCGGAAAACCTGTTGGCCGACGATTTCGGGGCAGAACCGTTCCGGCGCACCGTCTCGCGCCTTGTCGAGATGCGGGGCGAGACTTATCTCAGGTCCGGTCATGGACACCGGCAGGAAGGCTGACATATGCCGAATTATGTCTGGATGGCGGGGTTGATCGTGGCGGCGCTGCTGTTCTGGCGCTACGCCATTCCGCGCCTGAAGAAATTCGACGAGAACAACGTCGCCCGCATCGCCCAGGACGAGCAGGACCGCCGCGATCCGCAGGCCCATATCCGTCATGCGCTGGACGTGGCCGCGCAGCAGGTGGAAGAGGTGCAGGAAGTCCGCACCGGCGCGGTGACGCATTATCTGTTTGAGGCCCAGGCCTATGCCACCCGCGACGAAGCCGAGGAAATGCGCGCCCGCCGCATCGCGGTGGTGGCGCGGCGCTTCTATGAAGAACTGCCCGCCGCGCTGGCAGGGCGCCAGGCGCCCAGGCCGCCCATGTCGGCCCGCGAACGCGCCAGCGCGCGCTGGAAAAGGACGATCCATTGAGCCCCGTCGTCCTGGTCGTGATGGGGTTGATGGTGTCGTCGCTGCTGGCCATCGCGGTGTGGATCGGGGCGCGCTTCATGGCGCCGCCCGACAAAGCGCGGCGTGCCGGCCTGGCGGCGCTGCTGGGCGGCACGGCCGGTTTCACCACCACGGCGCTGGTGCAGGGGCCGTTCTACAATGATGCGGCGCGCGGCATGGCGCTGACGCCGCTGGTGCTGGCGGTGATCTGCGCCACCGGCATGGCGCTGCTGGCGGCCTGGATGATCCTGAAAACAAGAATGCCGCCCAAAGAACCGCCTAGTTCGCCGTAGGGCAATATTTCGCGCAGATGGCGGGGTTCAGCCATCTGTCTTGCGCGGAAACCTCGGGATAGGCGCGCAATTGCGGCGCATTGCGCGGCAACACGCCATCACGCGGCGGCGAAAAGCGATAGGCGCATCCGCCCAGGGATGCCGTCATCACCACGCCAAGCAGCAACACATTGGGTATCCGCATGGGTCACCTCATGTCGGGCAGCGCCCTGCACGACAGGGCCGCCGCCAGAAGACCGGCGTCAGGCCGCCTCGCCCCGCATCAGCTTGGGAAGTTTTCCCACATCCCCGCCGGCATGGCGCATGAAGAAGCGCCTTGCAGGCCCGATGGAATCCACGATGCCCATGCCGATATCGCGGATGGCGCGCAGCGGGGCGATGTCATTGGAGAAAAGCCGGTTCAGCGCATCCGTGCTCGCCGCCATCGCCACGGAATCAAACCGCCGCCAGCGTTCATAGCGCCGCAGCACATCCAGCGCGCCGATATCCTGGCCCAGCCGCGCGGCATCCAGCAGCACTTCGGTCAGCGCCGCCGCATCCTTCAGCCCCAGGTTGAGGCCCTGCCCCGCAATGGGATGGATGCCATGGGCGCAGTCGCCCGCCAGCGCGAAACGGGGCTTCACGAATTCGCGCGCGATATGGAACGCCAGCGGATAGGACCAGCGGGCCCCCACCACCGTCACATCACCCAGATGCGCGCCGAAACGCGCGCGCAGTTCGGCATTGAAGCGCCCTTCATCCAGCGCCAGCAGCGCGGGGGCCTTGTCCTTTTCTTCCGTCCAGACCAGCGAGGAGCGGTTGCCGGTCATGGGCAATATCGCGAACGGCCCGGCCGGCAGGAAATGCTCATACGCCACGCCATTGTGCGGCCGCTCATGTTCCACCGTCGCGACGATGCCGGTCTGCGGATAGGACCATCCGATGGTTTTGATGCCCTGCGCCTCACGCAACGGCGAGATGCGGCCATCGGCGGCGATGGCGAGCGTGGCGCGCACCTGCTCGCCATTGCTCAGGCTGGCCACGACGCCGCCGCCGTCCACCGTCACCGCCGTGACGGCGGCGGGCGTGATGAAGGTCAGGTTCTTTTCGTCCTGCGCGCGCGCGCCCAGGGCGGCGCGGATGTGCCGGTTCTCGACAATGGCGCCCAGTTCGGATGCGCCCACCTCCTGCGCATCGAAATGCAGCGAGAAGGGCGAGGCGGGTTTGCCCGGCGCGCCGTCGGTGACCAGGATCTCGCGAATGGGCTGGGCGTTCGCCTCCATCCCCGGCCATAGGCCCAGCGCCCGATACATGCGGATGGTGGCATAGGCCAGCGCCGATACCCGGCCATCGAATGCCGGATCCAGCTGCGCGGTGAGTATCTGCGGGTCGGCCACCGCCACGCGGAAGCCGCCCTGCGCCAAGGCGATGCCCAGCGACAGGCCGACCATCCCGCCACCCGAAATCAGAATGTCCGTTTTCATTCCTTACCCCCTCCCGTCGCAAGTCGGGTCGGCGCCCACGCCGCAGTATGCCGGGCTCGCGCCCAAAATAGCGTGGCTAAAAAATATGCAGCCATGGGTCATTGCGTAATTTTTGTGCAAAAACTGCCTGCCTGTTTTTGAGTCATTCAACGCCAAAAAACGCATTTTTCCATTTTATAACAATGGCTTGGATCGAAGCCCAAGAGTTGGCCCGCTTCTTGATATTCCGTTAAGGCCGGGCCTTCGTCCGGCGCTGGCAATAACACGGAAGGACGGCAGATGAAGCTTATTACGGCGATCATCAAACCCTTCAAGCTCGACGAAGTGCGCGAATCGCTTTCCGCGCTCGGCGTCCAGGGCATGACGGTGACTGAGGTCAAAGGCTACGGGCGGCAAAAGGGGCATACCGAGATCTATCGCGGCGCGGAATACGCCGTGAGCTTCCTGCCCAAACTCAAAATCGAAGTGGCGGTGAAGGGCGAGATGCTGGAGGCGGTCATAGACGCCATCAGCTCCAAGGCCAAAACCGGCCAGATCGGCGACGGAAAGATTTTCGTCACGCCGCTCGAACAGGTCGTGCGCATCCGCACCGGCGAAACCGACGGCGACGCGCTCTAAGAGGGAAATGAGAGAGATGAAAACGGAAACTTTGAAAAAGGCGGGCGTCAAGCTTCTCGCCGGCATGGGCGCCCTGGCGCTGAGCGCCGGCGCGGCCTTCGCGCAGGATGCCGCCCCGACGCTGAATAGCGGCGACACCGCCTGGATGCTCACCTCCACCGCGCTGGTGCTGCTGATGACCATTCCGGGCCTGGCGCTGTTCTATGGCGGCATGGTGCGCAAGAAGAACGTGCTGGCGACGCTGGCGCAGAGCTTCGCCGCCACCGGCCTGATGACCATTCTGTGGATGGTCATCGGCTATTCGCTGGCCTTCAAGGCCAACCCCAGCGAGAGCGTCAACCAGTTCGTCGGCGGCCTGGAATTCCTGTTCCTGGCTCCGCTGACGGTCGATGCGCTGTTCGGCACCATCCCCGAATCGCTCTTCGTCGTGTTCCAGATGACCTTCGCCATCATCACCCCGGCCCTGATCGCCGGCGCGGTGGCGGACCGCATGAAGTTCTCGGCCTTCCTCTGGTTCATCTCGCTGTGGCTGGTGCTGGTCTATGCCCCCATCGCCCACTGGGTCTGGGGCGGCGGCTGGCTGGCCACGCTGGGCGCGCTGGACTTCGCGGGCGGTGCGGTGGTGCACTTGAACGCCGGTACGGCCGCGCTGGTCGCGGCCATCGTGCTGGGCAAGCGTCACGGCTATGGCACCGAGAACATGGCGCCGCACAACCTGGTGCTGTCGGTGATCGGCGCCTCGCTGCTGTGGGTCGGCTGGTTCGGCTTCAACGCCGGTTCCGCCGTCTCGGCCGGCACCAGCGCCGCGATGGCGATGCTGGTCACCCAGATCGCCACGGCGGCCGCCGTGCTGTCCTGGATGGTCGCCGAATGGCTGATCGCCAAGAAGCCCTCCATCCTGGGCATGGTCTCCGGCGCGGTGGCGGGTCTTGTCGCCATCACCCCGGCCGCGGGCTTCGTGACCCCGATGGGCGCGCTGTTCATCGGCCTGGCGGCGGGTATCGTCTGCTACCTGTCGGCGGTGTGGCTGAAGAAGGCGCTTGGCTATGACGACAGCCTGGACGCCTGGGGCGTGCATGGTGTGGGCGGCGCGCTGGGCGCCATCCTGACCGGCGTCTTTGCCGACAGCGCGGTCAACTCGCTGGGCAAGGGCTGGCTGGCCGATGGCAACATCGCGCAGCTCTGGCCGCAGTTCGTCTCGATCGTCGCGGTGTTCGTCTATTGCGGCATCGTCACCTTCATCATCCTGAAGGTGGTGGACCTGATCGTCGGCCTGCGCGTGACGCGCGAAGTCGAAATCGAGGGCCTCGACGTCAACCTGCACGGCGAGACGATGCACAGCTAAGCGCTGCGTCATCGCCAACGAGAAAGGCCAGCCGCAAGGCTGGCCTTTTTTGTTGCCTAGCTGGGCAAGGGCGCATGCAGCGTGGCCGGCGCAGGCGATACCGGATCAATCGCCAGGATGGTGATGGCCCGGCTGCGGCCATCGCCTTGCCGCCATCGCATGGTGGAGCCTGGCGGCAATCCGATCATGGCCGCGCCGACCGGCGAGAGGACCGACACGCTGCCCGGCTGGAAGAGCGCATCCTTGGGATATTGCAGGCGCACGTCATGGACACTGGCATCGCCCAGGTCGCGATAGCGCACAGTCATGCCGATCTGCACCGTGCCGATTTCGCCATCGGGCACGCGGCGCGCCCGCAGCAACTCTTCGCGCAGCAGGCGCGCGGATTCGAGCATGCCTTCCGCGGTATGGCCGGTCAGGAACGCCAGGCGGTGGAAATCACTTTCACGGATTCGCACGGGGGGAACAGGTTGGAACATGGCAGACTCCTTGGCCCGGTCCGCATGACGACAGAGCTTTCACCACAAGACCGGGGATGTTGGGAAACAATCAGGTGCAGTGTGCCGGGCGCCGGAGGGGACGCCCGGTCAGGAGCCCGTGAGGGTGCGGCTCGAACGCATGGTTGCACGCAAGGTATGCATGGGAATCATATGGGCCTGAAAACCGGCCTTTCAAGGCATTGGCCGGCAGCGCGCTTGCCACTGCCATCCCGGCGGCGCCCGATGACAATTTGATGGCCCAAAGGCCAGCGCCCGGCTAGCTTCGCGCCGTTCTTCCGACGGAATCATGCGCTTGCCTTCATCCCGCCTCGATGCCCTGCCCGACGGCCCCTTTGCCCGGCTGGCCAGCCTGTTGGGCGATGTGAAGCCGGGACGCGAGCCTATCAGCCTGGCGCTGGGCGATCCGTCGGGCGCGGTGCCGGATTTCGTGACCGAGGCGCTGGCGCAGCAAAGCGCGCGCTTCGGCAATTATCCGCAGATCGCGGGCACCGAGGAATGGCGCCGCGCCGCTGCGGGCTGGGTGGTGCGCCGCTTCGGCCTGCCGGAAAACCGGATTGATCCGGAACGCCATGTGCTGCCGCTGAACGGCACGCGCGACGGGTTGTTTAGCGTGCTGTTTCCGCTGGTGCCCGAAACGAAGAACGGCCAGCGCCCCATCGTCGCCATGCCCAACCCCTTCTACCAGGTCTATGCCGCCGGCGCGCTGGCCTGCGGTGCCGAGCCGCTCTATGTGCCCGCGCTGGCCGCCAACGGCTTCCTGCCCGACTATGCGGCGCTGCCGCCCGCCACGCTCGACCGCATCGCCGCCGTCTATGTCTGCTCCCCGTCCAATCCCGAAGGCGCGGTGGCGGACGAGGCCTATTGGCGCGCGCTGTTCGACCTGGCCGAGGTCCATGACTTCATCGTGCTGGCCGACGAATGTTATGCCGATATCTGGTTCGACGCCCCGCCGCTCTGCGCGCTGACCGCGCGGTTCGCGCAATCGAATGGTTTTTCGCGCCTGCTGACGTTCCACTCGCTGTCCAAGCGCAGCGGCCTGCCGGGCTTGCGCAGCGGCATGGTGGTGGGCTGCGCCAACCTGATCGCCCGCTTCCGCGCCTTCCGCAATGTGGCAGGCCCGCAGGTGCCCACCCCGATCTTGGCGGCCAGCGCCGCCTGCTGGAACGACGAGGCGCATGTCGCGGCCGGGCGCGCCGCCTATCAGGAGAAGATGCGCGCCGCCGAAGCGATCCTGGGCAACCGCATGACCCGGCCCGGCGGCGGTTTCTTCCTCTGGCTGGATGTGGGCCATGGCGAGGAAACGGCCTTTCGGCTCTGGCAGGAAGAAGGCATCCGCACCCTGCCCGGCGCCTATATGGGGCGCGAAACCGAGGCCGGGAAAACCCAGACAAACCCTGGCTTTTCCTATGTCCGGGTCGCCCTCGTTAGTGATTTGTCAACCATTTCGACCGCACTCGAAAGGGTACGGAATTTTCTGGACCGGGCCTGACGGCCCCAGGGGCAGGCCATGGCGAAATCCACCACCGTTTACACACCCCGGGCGCGCGGCGGGGCGATGCAGGACGCATTGGCCGAAGCCAGGCTGGCGATGAGCCGCCTGGGCCGCATCCTGGTCTATCGCGGCGCAGGCCTGTTGCTGATCGCGGCCGCGCTGGCGGCGATGCTGGCGCTCATCACCTACAATTCCGCCGATCCCAGCATCAATCACGCCACCGGCAACGAAGCCCGCAACTGGCTGGGGCCCTTCGGCGCGGTGGCCGCGGACCTGCTGCTGCAAAGCTTCGGCTTCGCCGCCATCTGTGCCCTCACGCCGCTGCTGGTCTGGGGCGCACGCGCCCTTGTCGGCCGTTCGCTCAAATATGCGCTGTGGCGCGCCCTGGCCTGGCCGCTGTCCACCGTGATGGTGGCGGGCGGCCTGGGCCTTCTGCCCGCGCCCGCCACGCTGCCCGCCGGTGCGGGCGGCCTGATCGGCATTGCCGCGTATGGTCTTTCGGTCCATGCCGGTCAGGTGTGGAGCGCGCCCTGGCTCAGTGTCGTGCTGCCGCTGCTGCTGCTGCTGATCGGCCTGCCGCTTGCCTTCCTTGCCACCGGCCTGAAATGGAAACCCCTGCTGCGCGCGGCCCTGGACCTTCCGGCCACCGCCGTCTGGCTGGGCGGCATGCTGAAGGTCTCGAACTTCCGCCGTCCGCGCGCCCATGACGAGGATGAAGACCGTCACGAGCCCTATTCCGACGACGAGGATGACGACGGCTATCACCTGGGCGATGACGCCGATGATGAAGCCCCGGCGCCACAGCAATCCGTAGCCGAGCGCCGCCTGGCCGAACGCCGCGACGCCCGCGAAAGCCGCGTCAAGCGCGACGCCACCCGCAAATCCGCCGCCAGCGAGAAGCGCACCCAGACCGCGTTGAACCTGGACAGCGGCGAATACCAGCTTCCGGCGCTGGATCTTCTGAGCGAGCCGGTGGTGGTGAAGGACACCGCCCACCTCACCGACGAGGCGCTGGAGGAAAATGCCCGCATGCTCGAAGCGGTGCTGTCCGACTTCGGCGTCAAGGGCCGCATCACCGCCGTGCGTCCCGGCCCCGTCGTGACGCTGTATGAGTTCGAGCCCGCAGCAGGCGTCAAATCCAGCCGCGTGATCTCGCTGGCCGATGACGTGGCGCGCAACATGTCGGCGGTGTCGGCGCGCATCGCCACCATTTCGGGCCGCATCGTCATCGGCATCGAACTGCCCAACCAGACCCGCGAGACCATCTATCTGCGCGACATGTT
>JAEZBK010000311.1 GCA_023427355.1 Pseudomonadota bacterium | reverse complement strand
GCGGACCAGTCATAGTCCCGGATGCGCGCGGCCATGACGCCGCCGCCTTCCAGGAAGCCGTAGGTTGGATCTTCTGCGCCGGACGCCAAGCAATTCCCCCGTTGGCGCTGGTAACGAGGACGGTGCGAAAAAGTTCCCGCCCCTGCAATTATAAGTGCTTACCAGGCCGGGATGGGGGATTTGGCCCGGGCCTGGGGGGACTTGCGGGGCGTGCGCACCGGGACGGGCTCTGCCGTGAAGGTCCAGACATGGGCCGGCGGGAAATTGCGCCAGACGACCGAGCGGCGCAGCTTCATGCCCGCGGCCGGTTTGATGGGCGGAAGCCAGCCATAGGAGAGCTGGATGAACGCGCCGCCCTGCCCCTGCACGGCCAGGCCGCGCTCGATCAGCATCTGGCGGCGCGCGGCGGGAAACAGGAGGAGCGGAATGCCCGACACGATGGCGGCAATCTGGCTGCCCTGCGGCAGATACTGTTCGAAGGCGAAGGCATCGCCTTCTATGACCGTCACCTGGGGCAGGCGCTCGCGCAAAAGCTGGGCGAAATAGCTGCAGGCCTCGATGGTCACCAGACGGTCCGGCGCCACGCCGCGCGCCAGGAGAGCCTCGGTGACGACGCCGGTGCCGGGGCCCAGTTCGACCACCAGGCCGGGGCGCGAGATGTCCACTTTCGCGGCGATCGCCGCCGACAGGGCCGGGCTGGATGGGGTTGGCGCGGAGACCGCATGGGGATCGCTGAGAAGTCCGCGCAGGAAGTGTGCGTAAGCCGCCATGATGCCCTGTTCCTATCCGATGCGTGTGACGGGAACGCCATGCGAAGGCGCAAGTTCCGTCCATCAGGCCGACAGAATGCGGCGCAACCATGACGTGCCGCCTGCGTGTGGGAAGACGTCCCTAGCGTGTGCCCCAGCCCGAAGGCGCATAGGCAGACCCAGCCTCCTCCGGCTGGCGCTCGCGATAATTGAGATAGGATTGGGGCGCGACGCTGACAGGCGCGCGCGCAGCCTGGGCGGGCGCTTCATACGGCACCGGTTCGGCGGCGGGCGATGGCGCATAATCCTGCGGCACCACCTGATTGGCGCGGATTTCGCGAAAGCCCGGCGATGCGCCGGACGGCATCATGCCCGGCTGGTAAGGCGCGGGCGCGGCCATGATCTCATCCAGGAAATCGGGTGTGGGCATCCACTCCATGTCGCGCACCGGCGCACTGCGATCCAGCGCCGCCGGTTCCCGGCCCGCTTCCGCCACCGTCATCACCTGTTTCCAGAGCTGTGCGGGCACGCGTCCGCCCGTGACACCGCGCATCGCGCTGTTGTCGTCATTGCCCACCCACACGCCCGTCACCAGATGGGGCGTGAAGCCGATGAACCAGGCGTCGCGGTAATCCTGGCTGGTGCCGGTCTTCCCCGCCGCTTCCTGCGCCGGCAGGCGCGCCGCTGCCCCCGTGCCGGTCAGCACCACATTGTAAAGCATCGCCGTCATGTCGCGGCGGGGGCCATCGGCCAGGACAGGCGCTTCGCGGGGCATGGCGCGGACATGGATGGGGGCGGCGTCAAAGGCGCCTTCGATGCGCGTCACCAGATGCGGGCGCGCGCGCTGCCCGGCATTGGCGAAGACGGCATAGGCAGCCGTCAGCTCCAGCGGCGTCACGACCTCGGTGCCCAGCGCCAGCGAAGGATAGGCGCCCAGATGCGATGCGATGCCCAGGCGGCGCGCCGTGGCGGCGACGGCGGCGATGCCGACTTCCTGCGCCAGCGAGACGGTGATGGTGTTGACCGAGCGCGCCAGCGCATCGGTGAGTTGCAGCGCGCCATAGCTGGCGTGGCGGTAGTTGGCGGGCTGGTAGCCGCCGATATTGACGGCCTGGTCCTGCCGCCAGTCCCAGGGCGTCAGTCCACGCTCCAGAGCCGCGACATAGACGAAGGGCTTGAAGGCCGAGCCGGGCTGGCGGCGCGCCTGTGTCACGCGGTTGAAAACTGAAGCCCCGTAATCCACGCCGCCCACCATGGCGCGGATCGCACCATCGGGCGTCATGGTCACGATTGCGGCCTGCGAGAATCCCAGGGCGCGGCCATTGGCTTTGACCGCGCCGGTCACGGCCGACTGGGCTGCTGCCTGGAGCCTGGCGTCGATCGCGGTGTGTACCGTGAAGGCGCCATGTGTCAGGCCCTGCGCCGCCAGGATCCGCTTCGCCTCTGCCGCGGCGGCATCGAGCACATAGTTGCGATCGTCACGCCGGGCCGGCACCAGCGCCAGGGTTTGCGCGCGGGCATTGGCGGCCTGCTCCCGCGTGATGGCGCCGGTTTCGACCATCGAGGCAAGAACGCGATGGGCCCGCCCCAGCGCGCCGGCAGGATCGCGGCGCGGCGATTGCAGCGAGGGCGCGCGCGCCAGCCCGGCCAGCATGGCCGCCTGCGCCAGCGTCACCTCGCGCGCCGAGACGCCGAAATAGGCGCGTGCGGCAGCATCGACGCCATGGGCACCGTCGCCCAGATAGATATGGTTGAGATAGATCTCGAGGATCTGCCGCTTGGTATAGGCCTTCTCCAGCGCCGCCGTCGCCATCAGCTCGCGCCATTTGCGGTCATAGGTGCGTTCGCGGTCGCCGGTCAGCAGCTTGGCGGTCTGCTGGCTGATGGTGGAACCGCCCGCCACGACGCGGCCCGCTTCCCAGTTGGCGCGCAGGGCGCGGAACATGCCGGGGAAATCCACGCCGTCATGATGGAAGAAGCGCCGGTCTTCCGCCGCCAGGAAGGCGGCAGGCAGGTATGCGGGCATTTCAGGCAGCGACAGGGGCACGCCCGCCACCGGGCCCTGGCGGCCCATCGGCTTTGCATCTTGGTCGAGGAAGGTGAAGGTAAAGCCGCTTTCGACCTGTGGCGGCATGGCGGGCAAGGGATCGGCCAGCGCCTTCATCAGGGGCGGCGTCAGCACCAGCACGGCGACCGGAACCGCCACGAGCGCCAGCACGATGGCCAGGACTCGCGCCGTCACCGCACCCATGCGCCGCCAGCCGGACATATCTTCGGAGTCACCCATGTTACCTGCAGAACGTGGCTAACCGCGGGCGGTTGCCGGAATTTCGCCACATCCGCCGCAATTGTGCGCAAGGTGGCGCTGCCAGCACAAGCCTGCCCCGCCGCCCATCGCAATCGTCGTTAAGGAAATGCACCCGGCCGGGCGACCTGCCCACAGGTCATGGGTAAAATTTGAACCATGGCGGGCAGCCGGTGGAAACTTTTGCGCCCTATCGTGGCCCCAAGGCGGCGTTTTCGGGTTGTTTGGCACGGCATGTTCAGGAAAACGGAAAATCGGCAGGCGCCGCGGCGCAAGGTGCTGTGGGGCGCGCGGCTGGCCACGCTGGATGGCAGCCGCTATCTGCGCTGCCTGGCGCGCGACATATCGGTCGGCGGCGCGCGCGTGGACATTGAAACCCAGACCTTTGCCGACGAACGGGCCTGGTTTCTCGACCTGCGCAACCGCATGGCGTACGAGGCCCGCGTGGTGTGGCAGAAATCGCCGGAACTGGGCCTGCAATTCCTGCGCGGCTATCGCTTCGACGAAGTGCCGGTGGAGGCGCTGGGCCGCCACATCCAGGGCGAGATGCGCTGAGGCCTAGCGGGCCGGGTGTCGCGCGCCGCTGACGGCCATGCTGTCCTGATGGCGCTGAAGCGCCTCGGCAATGTCGGGCGGCAGGGGATGGCCCGCAAGATTGCCCGCCAGCGCATGGTTGACGTCGCGATGATTGGCCTCGTCGGCGCGGATCAGCAGCACCATGTCGCGCAGCGTGGCGCCGTCCGGCATGTCCCAGTAGCGGCGCGCCATCGCGGGCGCCGGAACATTTTCAGCACGGCCTTCGTCTATCTCCTTGAGATAGAGCGTGTAGCTGACAATGGCCTCTTCCTCGAAATAGCCGACAATGCGGTGCGCGGTGCGGCGCGAGACCAGGTAGATGGCCGCATAGGCGAGGAAGAATATCCACTGGGCGAACAGGATCACCAGCCGCTCGAACAGGCTGGGGCGCGCGATCTCGACGAAGGCCATCAGGTGCATGCGCTCGTTTTCCGCTTCGTCCAGCAGCGTGCGGATCCAGCCCTGGTCGTCCTGCATGCGGCGCAAGGCCGTCAGATGCGTGAGCATGCCGCCGACCATGCCCGGCACGGCGGCGACGGTTTCCAGCACCACGGCGCGATGACCATAGCGCTTGGCGAAGAAGGTATCGGCGATTAAGCGAAGAACCTTGGTGAAGGCCAGCGCGAAACGGTCGGACAATCCCGACGGACGATGATGCACCGGGGGATCAGCGACCTGTTCCCGCTCCAGCGAAGCAGGATCTGGTGTCAGCAGTTGGTTGACCAATGCCGCCTCCTGACCGCGCCAGGTGACGCGGGTCAGGCGTCGCTTTTGAAGCGGGCGCCCGACGCGTCGATCTGCGCGTCTTTCTCGGTGGGACGATAGGACGGATCGTGTGCGCCGCGCTCCTCCGCAATTCGCCGCAGGCGCGCTTTTTTCTCCGCCTGGCTTTCGTTGGAGGTGGCGGAGCGTTTCGGGGGCTTTGTCATGGCGTCCATTTCCGCAGGGTGCGTAGTGACAACCGGCAACAGCACCAATGGTGCCATGGTTGCGTGCGCAACTTCTGTTTCGGTGAAGCGTGCAACGTCTTTGCCACGAAAGAGTTCCCTTGCATGACAGACATCCGGGCGTGTTTTTGCGCCCGTCTTTCCTTGCCGCGACGCGGCATGACCGCCACAATGCCTTCAGAGATTTTGAGATGACATATTCAGAAGCCTGCCAGCTTCCCCCGCCGCCGCGCGATCTTCTTGAGGAGGCCAGCCTGTTTCTCGACTTCGACGGCACGCTGGTCGAGATTGCTGCCCGTCCCGACGCCGTTCTGGTGGAGGAGCGGCTGCGCGAATTGTTGCGCGCGCTGGGCCGGCGTCTGAAAGGACGCATCGCCATCGTCAGCGGCCGGGCCGCCGCGAATGTGCGCCTGCTGTTCGGCGACATGGACATGGTGGTGGGCGGCAGCCATGGCGCGGAGCTGCACTGGCCCGATGGACGGATGGTGACGCCGCCCGCACCGATTTTCAGCGAAACCCTGCGCGAAAGCCTTCTGGCGCTGCAGGCCCGCCATCCCGGCGTCATCATCGAGGAAAAGCCCTTCGGCCTGGCGCTGCATTATCGCCTGGCGCCCGAGGCCCAGCGCGATTGCACCGAACTGGCGGCGGCGCTGGCCATGGACACCGGACTTTCGGTGCAGCCGGGCAAGATGGTGGTGGAACTGAAATGCAGCGGCGCCGACAAGGGCACCGCGCTGGCGGCCTTCCTGGCGCAGACACCGATGGCGGGCGGGCGGCCCATCTTCATCGGCGACGATCACACCGATGAATCCGGCTTTCGCGCCGCGCGTGCGCGCGGCGGCGCTGGCGTGCTGGTGGGACCGGTGCGGCCGACCGCGGCGTCCTATAACCTGCGCAGCGTGGACGAGACGCTGGCCTTCCTCACCATGGCGGCGAACCCATGAAACCCAACCTGGATCTGTGGCCCATCGGCAATTGCCAGGTGAGCGCGCTGGTGGATCGCGCCGGACGCTTCGTGTGGGCGTGCGTGCCGCGCGTGGATGGCCAGCCGGTCTTTTCCGCGCTGCTGGACACGGCAGAGGGAACCGAAGCCCAGGGCTTCTGGTCCATCGAGCTGGAGGACTGCGCCCAGGTCGAGCAGGAATATATCCGCAACACCGCCGTGCTGGTCAGCCGCCACACCGATGCGTCGGGCAATGGCGTGGAGGTGATCGATTTCTGCCCGCGCGCCCAGCGCAGCGACCGCACCTATCGCCCCGTGGCCTTTGCGCGCATCGTGCGCCCCCTGTCGGGATCGCCGCGCATCCGCGTGCGGCTGAAGCCCGTGACCGGCTGGCAGGGACAAGGCGCGCACCGCGTCTTCGGCTCCAACCATATCCGCTATGGCCTGGAGGCGATGGACATGCGCCTGACCACCGATGCGCCCACCAGCCTGATCCATGAAGGCCGCACCTTCCGGGTGGAAAAGCCGCTGCATTTCTTCTTTGGGCCGGACGAGAGCTTCACCGGCGACCTGGCCTCGTCGCTGTCGCTGATGCTGGCGGAGACCATCACCGAGTGGCGGCTGTGGGTGCGCGGACTTGCGACGCCGCCCGACTGGCAGGATGCGGTGATCCGCGCCGCCATCACATTGAAACTGTGCCAGCATGAAGAGACCGGCGCCATCGTGGCGGCGCTGACCACCTCGGTGCCGGAGCATCCCGGTTCGCAGCGCAACTGGGACTATCGCTATTGCTGGATCCGCGACGCGTATTACACGGTCCATGCGCTGAACCGGCTGGGCGCGCTGGACGTGCTGGAATCCTTCCTCACTTACCTGCGCAACATCGTGGACGAGGCAAAGGGCGGGATGATCCAGCCGCTTTATGGCGTGCTGGGCGAAACCAGGCTGGAGGAAAGCGAGGCGGCCGCCCTGCCCGGCTATCGCGGCATGGGCCCGGTGCGGGTCGGCAACGCCGCCTATTCCCAGGTGCAGCACGATGTCTATGGCCAGATCGTGCTGTCGGGCGTGCAGGCCTTTTTCGACCTGCGCCTGCTGCGCCCGTCTGGGACGGAGGACTTCGAGGCGCTGGAGCGCGTGGGCGAATGCGCCTGGAAACTGCACGACACGCCCGATGCGGGCCTGTGGGAACTGCGGACGCGCCAGAGCGTGCATACCTATTCCGTCGTGATGTGCTGGGCGGCCTGCGACCGGCTGGCCACGGCGGCCGAAGCGCTTGGCCTGAATGATCGGGCGGCGCTGTGGGCACGGCGCGCGGCGCAGATACGCGCCAAGGTCGAGGAGAAGGCCTGGCGCGAGGACGAACAGACCATGTCCGCCATCTTCGAGGACACGATGATGGACGCCAGCCTGCTGCAATTGCTGGACCTGCGCTTCTTCACGCCCGACGATCCGCGCTTTGCCGGCACGCTGTCGGCAGTGGAGAAGGCGTTGCGCCGGGGCAGCCACATGCTGCGCTATGCCACCGAGGATGATTTCGGCCTGCCGGTGACGGCCTTCACCGTCTGCACCTTCTGGCTGATCGAAAGCCTGCACCTGACCGGGCGCACCGAGGAAGCCCGCGCCCTGTTCGAGGAGATGCTGTCACGGCGCAGCGCCGCGGGGCTTCTGTCGGAGGACATGGACCCGGTGACGGGCGAGTTGTGGGGCAATTACCCCCAGACCTATTCGCTGGTCGGGCTGATCAACTGCGCCGCGCTGTTGAGCAGGCCATGGAAGGCCATCCGATGACGGCGCTGCAGCAGGAAACCCGCATGCGGCTTTTGCGCGGCACGCTGTATGTGCTGGGGGCGCTGGCATTGCTGGCGCTGCTCACC
>JAEZBK010000162.1 GCA_023427355.1 Pseudomonadota bacterium | reverse complement strand
GGCGTGGCCGCCCGCGACGGCACCATGGCGCGCATCGACATCGTCGAAGGCACGCTGGCCAAGGCGTTTGGCGTGATGGGCGGCTATATCGCCGCCAGCAGCGAATTGGTGGATTGCATCCGCAGCTTCGCGCCCGGTTTCATCTTCACCACCTCCATCGCCCCGGTGATCGCGGCCGGCGCGCTGGCCTCGATCCGTCATATCAAGTCCAGCGATGCCGAACGCACCCAGATCGCCGAACGCGCCAACACGCTGCGCCGCATGATGGTGGAGGCGAACCTGCCGGTGATGGACAGCAACAGCCATATCGTGCCGCTGCTGGTGGGCAATGCCGCCACCTGCAAGTCGGTGTCGGATTCCCTGCTGACCGACCACGGCATCTATGTCCAGCCGATCAACTATCCCACCGTGCCGCGCGGCACCGAACGGCTGCGCTTCACGCCTTCGCCCGCCCATAGCGATGCGATGATGAAACAGCTGGTGGATGCGCTGAACCTGGTGTGGGACGCGCACAAGATCACCCGCGCGGCGTGAGGCCCTGTTTCAAAACAGAAGCCTCATGCTGAGCCTGTCGAAGCATGAGGGGCCATGAATCGTCCCATCTATGTCGAGTTCGTCCAGCAGGGGAACGTGGTGAAGGCCACGGCCATTTGTCCCGTCACGGGCGTGGAGGCCAGCATCGTCGGCCCCGCCACCGCCGCGCAAGGCACACTGGCCGAAGCCGCCCGCCGCAAGCTGGAATATGTGCTGAAGAAGCGGGTCTGATTACTTCTTCTTCTTGCCCGGCTTGCCCAGCCCGAACTTCTTGGCGAATTCGCTGCGCTTGGCGGCATAGTTGGGCGCGGTCATCGGATAGTCGCCGGGCAGGCCCCACCGGGCGCGATACTCATCCGGCGACAGGCCGTAGCGCGCGCGCAGGTAACGCTTGAGCATCTTCAGTTTCTTGCCGTCTTCCAGGCAGATGATGTAGTCGGCCTTCACCGATTTGCGGATCGGCACGGCGGGCTCGCGCGCCTCCTGCACCGGCGCCGGGGCGCCGGCGATGCCGCCCAGCGTGGCGTGCACGCTGCGGATCAGCGCCGGAATCTCTTCGGGCGGCAGCACATTCTTCGACAGATAGGCGGTGACGATCTCGGTCACCTGCCTGAGAATGGCGTCGTCGCCGCGTTCGATGTCGCCCAGCATGTCCGGCCTTCAATATTGCGCATGGGGGCTGTTTCACTGCCCCAATACTTGAAGGATCAGTCTTTTATTGCGCCAAGTCCAGCGCCAGGGGACAGGATGGTTATCGTGGCGACGGCTTTCCCGGTCCTGACCGGAAGATGAAAACATATCCCCGTCCTTTCAGTCCCCGCCATCCATCGCCATCTTGAGGGTGCGCGGGGGTCCTGCGCCTGTCCACCCGTTATCCCCGTGGGTGGGGGAGGGGGGGAGGCCCGAAATGGACAAACGAACCTGCGGGTTTCTTCTGGCGCCTCAACGACTTGGCCTCCCACGGGCGAGGGCCGCCCCACAGTCCGCCGGGCGGCTGTCCACCCCTTGTGCACCCGCGCTAGATTTAGCGGCGCAGCCGGGGTAAATCCGCTGTCCTTGCGCGGGCCCCAAGATCAGGGGCCCCGGTTTCACGAGAGGGTTTCCCATGTCCGCCGCGGCTGCCAAGAATTCCGCCTTTTTCACCCGGGGTTTGGCCGAAGCCGATCCGGCGCTGAACGCCAGCATCCAGGACGAACTGGGCCGCCAGCGGGAGAAGATCGAGCTGATCGCCTCCGAGAACATCGTCTCCCGCGCCGTGCTCGAGGCCCAGGGCTCGGTCCTGACCAACAAATATGCCGAGGGCTATCCCGGCAAGCGTTACTATGGCGGCTGCGAGTATGTGGACGTCACCGAGCAGCTCGCGATTGACCGCGCCTGCCAGCTCTTCGGCGCCACCTATGCCAATGTGCAGCCCCATTCCGGCGCCAACGCCAACCAGGCGGTCTTCTATGCCCTGCTGCAGCCGGGCGACGCCTTCATGGGCCTGGACCTGGCCGCAGGCGGCCATCTCACCCACGGCCACCCCGCCAACTTCTCCGGCAAGTGGTTCAAGCCGGTGCCCTATACAGTCCGCAAGGACGACCAGCGCATTGACATGGAGCAGGTCGAAAAGCTGGCGCACGAACACAAGCCCAAGCTGATCATCGCGGGCGGCAGCGCCTATCCGCGCCAGATCGATTTCGCGGCCTTCCGCAAGATCGCCGACAGCGTCGGCGCGACCTTCATGGTCGACATGGCGCATTTCGCCGGCCTGGTCGCGGGCGGCGCGCATCCCAACCCCATCGAACATGCCCATGTCGTGACAACGACCACGCACAAGACCCTGCGCGGCCCGCGCGGCGGCATGATCCTGAGCCGCGACGCGGATCTGGGCAAGAAGATCAACTCCGCCATCTTCCCGGGCTTGCAGGGCGGTCCCCTGATGCACGTCATCGCCGCCAAGGCGGTGGCCTTTGGCGAGGCGCTGCAGCCGGAGTTCAAGACCTATGCGAAGAATGTGGTCGAGAACGCCAAGGCCCTGGCCGAGACGCTGAAGGCCTCCGGCCTGGACATCACCACCGGCGGCACCGATACCCATCTGATGCTGGTGGACCTGCGTCCCAAGGGGGCCAAGGGCCGTCCGACCGAACATGCGCTCGACCGCGCTGCCATTACCTGCAACAAGAACGCGGTGCCCTTCGACACCGAAAAGGCCACCATCACCTCGGGCATCCGCCTGGGCACGCCCGCGGGCACCACGCGCGGC
>JAEZBK010000161.1 GCA_023427355.1 Pseudomonadota bacterium | reverse complement strand
TTCAGCCATCGTGGCGGGCGTGACGAAAGCGACCGGCGGATCCCTCAGAACGTGAGCAGGGCCGGGGCCGCACCCGTCTGCGCCGCCAGCTTTTCGAACTCCGCCCGTGCCCGGGGATTCGACTTCTGGTGCCGCTCGGCCAGGATGAACTCGTTCTTCAGCGAATGTTCCAGACCGGTCAGTTCGGTGACGCGCACCTTGTAGCCATGGGCCTCCAGATACAGCGCGCGCAGAACATTGGTCAGGTGCGCGCCGAATTCGCGACGCTGGATCGGATGGCGCCACAACTGCGCCAGCGTACCGGTCTTGCCGTCCAGCGTACGCGCCACCTCTGCCTGACAGCAGGGCACCAGCGCGACATGCCGGGCGTCATGGCGCAAGGCGAACCGGATCGCCTCGTCCGTCGCCGTGTCGCAGGCATGGAGCGCGGTGACGATGTCCACCGGGCCGGCCTGCGCCGAGGCTATCGTGCCTTCCACGAAATCCATCCTGTCAAAGCCGCTGTCGGCGGCGATCCGGCGGGCGGTGGCCACGAGGTCGGACCGGCTTTCCACCGCCAGCACCCGGCCGCGGCCCGCAGGGGCGAAATAAAGGTCGTAAAGAATGAACCCCAGATAGCTCTTGCCCGCCCCCAGGTCGGCCAGGATGGGCTGATCCTTCTGGGCCAGTGCCGCGTCAATCGCCGGTTTCACCAGCCGGGCCAGGTGCTGCACCTGTTTCAGCTTGCGGCGGCTGTCGGCGTTCAGCCCGCCATTGGGGGTGAGGATATGCAGCGCCTTGAGCAAGGGGACCGATTGGCCGGGCCAGAGGTCGGAAATCGCGTTGCCTTGGGCGGGTTTTGCAGGAGTTTTGCCGGACATGGGCGGCTTATCGCATGCGCCGCCCGGCCCGGCAAAAGGCGGTTGGAGCGGGCCGTGCAAACCTGCTAAACGCGGGCGCAAATGACCGATCTCTCGAAAATCCGCAATTTTTCCATCGTTGCCCATATTGACCATGGCAAATCCACCCTGGCCGACCGGCTGATCCAGTTCACCGGCACGGTGGCGGCGCGCGAGATGACCAACCAGATCCTGGACTCGATGGATATCGAGCGGGAGCGCGGCATCACCATCAACGCCCAGACCGTGCGCATTGATTACAAGCCGCAGGACGGCCAGAGCTATGTCCTGAACCTGATGGACACGCCCGGCCATGTGGACTTCGGCTACGAAGTTTCGCGCTGCCTGGCCGCCTGCGAAGGCGCGCTTCTGGTGGTGGATGCCAGCCAGGGCGTGGAAGCCCAGACACTCGCCAATGTCTATCAGGCGATCGATGCAGGACTGGAGATCGTACCGGTCCTGAACAAGATCGACCTGCCTGCGGCCGAACCGGACCGCGTCAAGCAGCAGATCGAGGATGTGATCGGGCTGGACGCCAGCGACGCGGTGCCGATTTCCGCCAAGACCGGCCTGAATATCGATCTGGTGCTGGAAGCGGTGGTGAAGCGCCTGCCCGCGCCCAAGGGCGAGCTCAATGCCCCGCTCAAGGCGCTTCTGATCGACAGCTATTACGACGCCTATTTGGGCGTGGTGGTGCTGGTGCGCATCATCGATGGCGAACTGAAGAAGGGCCAGAAGATCCGCATGATGGCGACCGACGCCGTCTATGCCGTGGAGCAGATCGGCGTCTTCAAGCCCAAGAAAATGGGCGTCGAAAAGCTGGGGCCCGGCGAGGTCGGCTATATCACCGCCCAGATCAAGCAGGTGGCCGACACCAAGGTCGGCGATACCATCACCGACGAGCGCAAGGGCGTGACCGAACCCCTGCCCGGCTTCAAGCCCGCGCAGCAGGTGGTGTTCTGCGGCCTGTTCCCGGTGGATGCGGCACAGTTCGACGATCTGCGCGAGGCGCTGGGCAAGCTGCACCTGAACGATGCCAGCTTCACCTACGAGACGGAAAGCTCGGCGGCGCTGGGCTTCGGCTTCCGCTGTGGCTTTCTGGGCCTGCTTCACCTGGAAATCGTGCGCGAGCGCCTGGAGCGCGAATTCAACCTGGATCTGATCACCACCGCGCCCAGCGTGATCTATCATATCTACATGAATGACGGCACGAAGAAGGATTTGCACAATCCTGCCGACATGCCCGATCCCAATTATATCGATCACATCGAAGAGCCGTGGATCAAGGCGACCATCCTGGTGCCGGACGAGTATCTGGGTTCGGTGCTGAAGCTGTGCGAGGACCGCCGCGGACGCCAGGTGGAGCTGACCTATGCGGGCAACCGCGCCATGGTCATCTACATGCTGCCGCTGAATGAGGTGGTGTTCGATTTCTATGACCGGCTGAAGAGCGTGTCGCGCGGCTATGCCAGCTTCGACTACCACATCGAGAAATACGAAGAAGGCGACCTGGTGAAGATGTCCATCCTGGTCAATGACGACCCGGTGGATGCGCTTTCGATGATCGTCAACCGCCAGCGGGCCGAAGGCCGTGGCCGCGCCATGTGCGAGAAGCTGAAAGAGCTGATCCCGCGCCACATGTTCAAGATTCCGATCCAGGCGGCGATCGGCGGCAAGGTGGTGGCGCGCGAGACGCTATCGGCCCTGCGCAAGGACGTGACGGCCAAGTGCTATGGCGGCGACATCAGCCGCAAGCGCAAGCTGCTGGACAAGCAGAAAGAGGGCAAGAAGAAGATGCGCCAGTTCGGCAAGGTGGAGATTCCGCAGGAAGCCTTCATCGCCGCGCTCAAGATGGACGACGATTGATCCTCCTCAAGCCTATCAAAAAAGCCCCGACCGAAAGGTCGGGGCTTTTTATTATCGTCCCACCGATGCGTGCCGCTCTGACAGATGCATCCTGTCACTCTGTGTCGATAGAATAATCGCCACGACAATACCGACCATTGCCCCGATCAGGGTGTCGATCACCCGCTCCCCCGCGAGATCCGGTCCCGCCGTGCCCGATGCCGCCAGATAGGTCATCAGCAGGGCCATGGGGGTGACGAAAATCTGGCCAAAACCATAGTTGAAGCCGATCACCACCTCGGTGGCGATTTGCAGCACCACGATTAGGGCGTTCACCTCCCAAGTGCCGGGCCCGCCTTGCAGGATCAACCAGACGGCCAGACTACCAATAATAGTGCCGGCCACCCGCTGGAGCGCACGGTGAATGGACAGGTGCAGAAACGGCCCCTGCAAAACCGCCGTTGCACCCAGAGCCGCCCAGCCGGCATGCTCCATACCCATAGCCATGGCCACAAAGCCTGCGAGGGCTGCACCCGCGCAGATACGGATAACCGTCGGCATCAAATCCTTCAGCGTGCGCAACGGCTCCTGGGGAAGAGGGCGTTCGGCATGGCCTTTGAAACGAAAGCTCTCGGTAAGGGCACACA